>JAICPX010000672.1 GCA_025929635.1 Chitinophagaceae bacterium | reverse complement strand
GTTTGTCCGGCAATCGGGTCCCAATCCTTCTATCACCGTTGGTTCTATGAAAAATCCGTTTGCACAACGTCCTTTTAATCTTATTGGTTTACCACCACACAGTATTTTGCCTCCTTCCCGTATTGCAGTTTCAATACAACTTAAGATCTTTTCATAATGAACTCTACTCACGATAGCTCCCTGTTTTGAATCTTCATTTAACGGATCACCGACTGTCAGTTGCCTGGTTTTTTCGACAAAGTCCTTTTTGAATTTATCGTAAACAGATTCTTCAATGATTATCCTGCTGCCACATAAACATATTTCGCCCTGGTTAGAAAATGATGAGCGTATGGTTTCATCCAGCATTTTATTCCAGTTACAGTCTCCAAAGATGATCGCTGGATTCTTGCCTCCTAATTCTAATGATAGTTTTTTAAATTTCGGTGCGGCAATGCTGGCAATTCTTTCTCCTGCTCTTGTGCTCCCTGTAAATGAAATTGCTTTTACAGAAGGATGAGAAACGATCGCTTCTCCTGCTCCTGGTCCCGTGCCGTGAATGATATTTAGTACTCCACCAGGTAAGCCAGCCTCCTTACAGATCTTTGATAACAGAAAAGCAGTTACCGGGGTCATTTCACTTGGTTTTGCCAATACACAATTACCGGCAGCCAGTGCAGGCGCGATCTTCCAGGTGAACAAATACAAAGGCAAGTTCCATGGAGAAATGCAACCAACAATGCCGATTGGCTGACGTAATGTATAGTTCACAGCTTTGTCTTCCATGTTATGGCTTTCGGAAGCAAAATGCATGATGCCGGTCGCAAAAAACCGGAAATTGGCAGATGCTCTTGGAATATCAACTTTCTTGCTTAACCAAAGCGGTTTACCATTATCATTTGTTTCGGCCAAAGCGAGTTCTTCGAGATGTGTATCTATTAACTCAGCAATGCGATTCAATATTTTGAACCTTTCTTCAACCGGGGTTACACTCCATGCAGGAAAAGCTTTTTCTGCCGCATGAGCTGCCGCTTCAATATCTCGTTCATCAGAATCAGGGATCTGGCAAAATATATCACCAGTAGCCGGATTAACCCCGTCCATAAATTTTCCGTTTAGTGGCCCAATTAAATTTCCACCGATGTAATTTTCTAAATGATATGGAATTTCCAAATTCATGTTTGAGGTTTGATGTTCAATGTTTGAGATGTTGTGAGGCGTCGAACTTCAAACCTCAAACCTCAAACTTCAAATACTTCCTGTTCTTCCTCCATCGACTGGAATACTTACTCCATTTACATAAGATGCTGCGGGGGATGCAAGAAAAGCCGCCACTGCAGCGATCTCCGACGCCTCCGCAAATCTTTTCATTGGAACTTCTTCTTTCATATTCTTTTCAACGATGTCAATAACGGTGTTCCCTTTCTTTGCGGCATTCTCCATTAGCGTCATCAACCGTTGTGTAGCGGTAAAACCGGGTAAAATATTATTAACGGTAATATTATACTGTCCGAGCTCATTGGCCATAGTTTTTGACCAGCTGGCGACAGCTCCACGAATAGTATTGCTTACTCCCAAATTCTTCAATGGTATCTTCACCGAAGTGGAAATAATATTTACTATTCTTCCATAACCTTCTTTTTTCATTGAGGGAACAACGGCCTGCACCAAAATATG
>JAICPX010000071.1 GCA_025929635.1 Chitinophagaceae bacterium | reverse complement strand
TTTATCATCATGCGCTGGTGCATTTTTCAATCCTTCTTCACGGCTTATCGATCCCCTTACTTCGTCATCTCTCAACACATTTATATTCGAAGACATATGAAGCAGCGGCTCTGTATCAGCAAGATCAAGTTCATCCAGCTTTTCAACAAAACTGATCATCCGCTGCAGATCATTCCTGATTGCTGCTTTGTCAGCCTCACTGAATTCAAGCCTTGCGAGGTTGGCCAGTTTTTCTACCAATTCATTGGTAAGTTCCATGCTACAAATATAAAGGAATATGCAATGGGCAACAGGTAACAGACAAGTGTTCAGGCAAATCGAAAACTCCCGTAAAAATTGACCATTGTCTATTTCAGTATCTTCGCGGCCGCATGAGCAAAAACAAAGAAATAGTAATGAGCGGAATCAGGCCTACCGGTTTTTTGCACCTCGGAAATTATTTTGGGGCGGTGAAGAACTATGTCCGGATGCAGGAAGAATACGAATGTTTTTTTATGGTCGCCGATCTGCATTCACTCACTACTCACCCTGATACAAAGGGGTTGAAGCAAAATGTTCACCGTGTGTTGGCAGAGAACATTGCGTGTGGTCTTGATCCAAATAAAGTGGCGCTTTATTGTCAAAGTCATATTTATGAAACCAGTGAATTGTATTTGTACCTGAATATGCTTGCGTACAAAGGGGAACTGGAAAAAACAACGACTTTTAAAGACAAAGCAAGGTTGCAACCGGATAATATAAATGCAGGGTTGCTGACTTACCCGGTGCTCCAAACAGCCGATATTATATTACACCGGGCCAAATATGTTCCTGTAGGCAAAGACCAGGAACAGCACCTGGAGATGGCCCGCAATTTTGTAAAACGATTTAATCACCGGTATGGTGAAGTATTTCCAGCACCTTCTGCTTTTAATTTCGGAGAGGAGCTGATAAAAGTGCCGAGCCTCGATGGCAGTGGCAAAATGAGTAAGAGCGAAAATCAGTATGCAACAATTTATTTGTCTGATGATGATGAGCTGATTCGTACCAAGGTAAAGAAAGCAAAAATGGATTCGGGCCCCAAAGAAATGAACGCAATGAAATCACCGGAAGTGGAGAACATTTTTCTGTTGTTGAAATTAGTCAGCTCAGGAGACACCGTTAAAAAATTTGAGGAAGATTATAACAATTGTACTATAAAGTATGGTGATCTGAAAGGACAGTTAGGAGCAGACATGGTAAAATTCATATCACCAATAAGAGAGAAAGTAAATTCGATATTGGAAGATGAGCGTTATTTAAAACAGGTAATGGAGCAGGGCGCTGAGAAATCACGTAAAAGTGCGAAAACAACAATGGAACTGGTAAGGGAAGCGATAGGGCTAAAATATTTTTGATTGCAGATTTCAGATTTCGGATTTTACGTTACATTTAACTGTCTGGAATAATAACTACGCATTGCGGATCTAAATTTCAAAATGGCAAAAGCAAAAGCGAAACCTAAACACATAGCAATAGCCGGTAACATCGGCGCAGGTAAGACTACATTAACCGAGGCACTAAGCAAACATTATAAATGGATACCGCATTTTGAAGATGTAGATCACAATCCATATCTCTACGATTTCTATGAAGACATGCCACGCTGGAGTTTCAATCTCCAGATATATTTCTTAAACAGCAGGCTTGGCCAGCTTGTAGAGATCCAAAAAGGAAGCGAAACTGTGATCCAGGACAGAACGATCTACGAAGATGCACACATATTTGCTCCCAATCTTCATGAAATGGGTTTGATGAGTAAACGGGATTTTGATAATTATTTTCAATTCTTCCAGACACTTAAGCAAATGGTGAAGCCGCCGGATCTGCTTATCTATTTAAAGGCATCTGTACCAACATTGGTAGGCCAGATTCAGAAAAGAGGAAGGGAATATGAAGAAAATATCAGGCTTGATTACTTAAAAAGGCTGAATGAATATTATAATAAATGGATCGATGCCTATAAAGAGGGTCCGCTGCTTGTAATTGATATCGACAAAAACAAATTCCCTGAGAATGAAGAGCACCTGGGAGAAATCATACGAAAGGTCGATGCGCAGATCTACGGTTTGTTCTAGACAAACTAAAAATTAACAATTGCTGTTCAGCAAGACTGCTATTATAAAATACCTTTACAATCCCTTTATAATTAATGTATGAACAGAGTATTCCTAATATTAGTTTTATTTGTCAGTTCAAATTGTTTTTCCCAGTCATTAAGAGATTCTCTTTTTAGTGGAAGGCTGAAAGCTGATTCTGCCCTGGTGGCAAAAAGCAGGATCAATGAGCAAAAAGCTAAGGAGGATTCTGTAAGAAAAGTGCAGATCGATTCCCTGAAAAGGATCGGTGCTGATACGACACTGTTGACTGTTAACCCGGCACTACCTGCAAAACCGGAATTAAAATATTCTGATAATAATAAAACATGGAAAAAATTTGTTGACGAATATAAGGCTGTCATAAGCGCAGAAATGCAAACTTCAAAGAAGATAAAAAAAGGCGATTATACAGTGACATTAGAATATGAAATAGGAACCGATGGAGTTGTTTCAACTAAAAACATTATTTGCGATCCTAAAAGTGAAGCACTTGTTGATTTGCTCCGCGACAGAATGATGCCTAACGCTCCCCAATTAGCCCCACAGATTGTAAATGGGGCTCCAAAAAAATCAAGCAGACGGCAAATACTTATTTTTTCCAAAGGAAAGAACTGATGTAAGATTCTGTGGAAAATTCTTTCCGACGCATCTTTTTGTAAACGCTGTTTATGAAAAGGAAATTCTTTCTTTCCATACTGACTTACTTTTTGTTTTCTATAGTGAATGGACAGGAAGAAGAAAAGAATGTTTTTACTAAGGTTGAGATTGAGGCGCACACAAGTCACAAAGCGTGGGCCGAACATGTCAGAAAAAGTGGGCAGCTGCCTGATTCAATTCTAAAAGCAATTCCTCCGGGCACATACACAGTGAATGTCCGGTTTATAGTAGATAAACATGGATACATCGGCCAGGTAAAGGCAAAGAATGATCCCGGATATGGGTTGGCAAAAAGGGCGGAGAGAATAGTCCTGACCTATAATGGAAAATGGCAACCTGCGACTCAGTGTGGGAGAAATGTAAATGCATACAAAGAACAGCATATAACTTTCATTATCCCATCTAGTAGCCAGCCCAATCTTTAGTCGCTTTTAATTCTTTTTCGATCTTCTTCAGCCAGTCTTCCTGTTTACTTTTGTTGCGGCTGTAATCAGTTTCATCATCGTATTGTTGCTGAAAATCTTCCTTATCAGCTACCACTGTCCTGTAAATCGCATCAAGATCTTTTTGAAAAGTATTTTTATTGAACTTGTATTCGTAGGTTGACTGGTTCAATTTTCTCGCAAAGATCTCAGCGATATCAAAATGGCCTTGTTCATGTTTTAATATCCAGTCATTTTTTACCAGGCCCCATGACTTTTTCTTTTCAAACCGGCAATCGATCTTGTAGCTGATAATTCCATTTGAAATATTATAGCCAAAACCAAGATGGGTAGTGGTCATTGCTGCAGTGTTGCCCATTTTAATGGGTTCAGCTTTAAAATCATCCCAGGTTAATTTTCGATCCTCTTGCCATTTAACATAATCATCTTCACGCTGCAGCAGGATCAGCAATGGAAAAATAAAAGCGGCTAACAAAAGGGAATTTTTCATGGCGAAATCTTCAGCAAATTGGGGAAAAAAAACTAAATAGATTCCTAAAAAATAAGCCCCGGCATGAGTCCGGGGCGGGCAAGCAACCATAGATCTTTGCCAGCGGCATCAGGGTATTTTTGGTGCAGCTGCAAGTACTTCAGCTGAAACACCAGCGGCATATTTTTCAAAATTGTCTATGAATAAGCCAGCAAGACATTTTGCTTTTTCATCATAGGCTTTTTTATCGGTCCACGTATTGCGTGGGTTTAATAATTCTGAAGGTACGCCCGGGCAACTTGCGGGCATGGCAACTCCAAATACTTCGTGTTCCTGGAAAATTGCATTATCCAATTGTCCCTCCAGTGCGGCCGTAATCATTGCCCGTGTATAAGATAGTTTCATTCTTTTGCCGACTCCGAAAGTCCCACCGGTCCAGCCGGTATTGATCAGCCAAACGTTTACTTTATTCTCCTGCATCTTTTTTCCAAGCATCATTGCATATTTTCCGGGATGCAGCGGGAGAAATGGAGCTCCGAAGCAGGCACTAAATGTCGGATTGGGCTCTGTAACGCCGGTTTCAGTCCCCGCCACCTTTGCGGTGTAACCACTGATAAATTGATACATGGCCTGACCGGGAGTAAGTTTTGATATCGGGGGCAACACTCCAAATGCGTCACAGGTTAAAAAAAAGATGTTTTTTGGCAAGCCACCGATTGATGGTTCCAGTGCATTGCTGATAAAATTCAGCGGATACGAAACCCTTGTATTCTCGGTTATTGATGCGTCTTCGAAATTTATTTTATTGGTTCCAGGATAAAACTTCGTGTTTTCAACCAATGCCCCGTGACGGATCGCCTGGTAAATCTCCGGTTCTTTTTCTTTGGTCAGGTGTATACATTTTGCATAGCAGCCGCCTTCGAAGTTGAAAATATTATCATTGGTCCATGCATGTTCGTCATCGCCAATCAAAAGTCGATTAGGATCGGCGCTTAGAGTTGTTTTGCCTGTTCCGCTCAACCCAAAGAATATTGCAGTATCACCCTTTTCTCCCATATTGGCGCTGCAATGCATGCTCAACACATTTTTTTCCTGCGGTAAGAGGAAGTTAAGGATTGTAAATACACCTTTTTTCATTTCACCTGTATAACCAGAACCCGCGATAAGGATCATTTTGTGTTTAAATGAAATCAGCGACACATTGTGCTGACGGGTACCACATTCTTTCGCATCCAATTTTAAACCGGGGCAAACTATCACATGCCAATCGGGAGTGAAATTTTCAAGCTCATCATCTCCCGGTCTTAAAAACATGTTGTAGGCAAAAAGATTGCCCGATGGCTTTTCATTCACTACACGAATATTTACCCGATAACGAGGGTCAGCACAGGCAAAGCAATCTCTTACCCATAATTCAGGAACCCTGCCGATATAATCGATCATTTTTTTATAAATGACCTGGTAGTATTTTTCTTCGATCGGGATATTAAATTCATTCCAATGAACCGTGTTTGAAGTGATCTCGTCCCGAACGGTGAACTTATCTTTTGGGCTCCTTCCTGTGAATTCACCCGTATTGATAACAAGTGCCCCCGCTTCATTTAGAACGCCTTCACCAAGCCGAAGTGTGTCAAGCACAAGGTCGCCGGGAGAAGTTTGATAATGAACATTTTCCGAGAACTTTAGAGCAGATTTCATGGGGTTTTTTGCAGGAGCGGGGATGGTCGTTAAAGACATAGCCAGGCTTTTAAATTTTGTTCGCGACAAAGGTAGGGCAAGAACCCTATTCAAAACAAACAAGTGTTCGTAGTACACAATTATAACGTAAATGATTTAAAAATAGTCTGCGTTTAAACTCATTGATTAATAGTACTATTGCAAAAATCTTTGTGGGAATTTTTTTTCATTGAGATTTATCAACTTTTGGGGAAAATGACAAGAGCTTAACAAAGCCCCGGGATTTACCTTTAAAAACATTTTTTACGATGAAAAACTTGCCACTCGATCCGCAAATCTTTATTCAGAACAGGCAACGCTTTATCAAAGAAATGGCGCCAAACTCGGTGGCCATTTTCAATAGCAACGATGAATTGCCAATGAATGCGGATGCCTTATTTAAGTTCAAGCAAAACGCTGATCTTTTCTGGTTGACGGGGATAACGCAGGAAGACAGCATGCTGATCCTTTTTCCCGACAATCCTGAAAAAAAATTCCGTGAAGTATTAGTGCTTGTTCGACCAAATGAATTGAAAGAAAAGTGGGATGGAAAAAGGCTGCGAAAAGATGCAGCAACCGCGATTTCAGGAATTGAGCAAATTGTTTGGGTCGACAGTATTGAACCTTTATTACAGAAATGGATCCACTGGAGCGATAATATTTATTTGAACACAAATGAACATGACCGCAAAGCCAATTGGGTGCCGGTGAGGGATTATCGCTATGCCGAGGACATGAAAAAGAAATATCCTTTGCATAATTATAAAAGAAGTGCGCAGCTATTAAAAAGGCTTCGGGCCATTAAAACTCCATTGGAGGTAGAGGTAATGCAAAGAGCGATCGATATTACCGATACTACATTCCGCCGGTTGCTTCGATTTATACGACCAGGCGTTTGGGAATACGAGATCGAGGCGGAGATTTATCATTCATTCTTGCTCCAACGGGCGACAGGTCCGGCATATGGAAGTATAATCGCAAGTGGGGATCGGGCGAGAATACTGCATTATATCTCCAACAACCAGCAAACGAAAACCGGTGAATTGATATTGATGGATTTTGGCGCTGAATATGGCGGTTACAATGCCGACCTTACAAGAACAATTCCTGTCAATGGAAAATTCACGGCAAGACAGAAAAAGATATATAACACTTGTCTTGATCTGCATAATCGTTGTAAAGAGATGCTAAGGCCCGGTATTTCAATTATGGAATATCATGAAAAGGCTGGTGATATTGCAACAGAATTGTTTTTAAAAGCCGGTTTGCTGAAAAAATCAGATGTCAAGAATGAGGATCCGGATAACAGGGCTTACCGCAAATATCTTTATCATGGTATTTCTCATCATCTTGGTGTTGATGTTCATGACCTGGGAACGATGACCGATCCGATAAGGCCAGGAATGGTATTTACAGTGGAACCGGGTATTTATATTGAAGAAGAGGGGATGGGAATAAGAATAGAAAATAATGTGTGGATAACAAGAAATGGAAATAAGGACCTGATGAAAAATATCCCGATAACTGTCGGGGAGATCGAGGCATTAATGAAGAAATAATCGTTTCTATTTAGGAACTAACCCGCTTACTTTGCAACTCTGATGAAACAAATTCCAAATCTTTTTACATTACTCAATTTATTCCTTGGCACGACAGCTATCATTTTTATTTTACAAACAGGGCAGGCAATCGTTTTTATTAATGACCAGGGGTATGCAGTCGTTGACCTTCCTGAAAAAATCACCCGGGGTTCGATACTGATCTTTTGTGCAGCTGTTGTTGATTTTCTTGATGGTTTTCTGGCCAGGCTGTTTAAAGCAGCTTCTCCGATGGGTAAACAACTCGATTCACTAAGTGATGTGGTAAGTTTTGGAGTGGCACCTGCTTTGATCCTGTACCAATTACTAAGGATAAGTTATGCCCAGGAAGAAAATGGCCTGGATGTGTCTATTGGATTTCTTTTACCCGCCCTGGTTGTCGCCTGTGCCGCTGCCTGGCGTCTTGCGAAATTTAATCTTGATGAAGCTCAGCAGTTTTCGTTTAAGGGATTGCCGACACCGGCAGCAGGATTATTGATTGCTTCGTTGCCTCTTATTTTAAGATTTCCGGTGGAAGCTTTTAATATGACTGAATACGTGATCAACAAATGGGTGCTGTATCTTATCATTCTTCTTATTTCATTTTTAATGGTTAGCAATCTTCCATTGATGAGTTTTAAATTCAGGGATTTTAGTTTGAAGAATAATTTACCAAAATATTTATTGCTGATCATAGGTATCGGATCTGCCATTTTACTTAAATGGATAGCAGTTCCCATCATACTCGTAGCTTATGTTATAGTATCTTTGATCTTTAAAAATAAACAAGCATGACATATACGGTTCAGATAAAAGTAATGCCGTTAAGGGAATTGTTGGATCCACAGGGAAAAGCGGTAATGGGTGGGCTCCGGAATCTGGGTCTTAGTGGCGTTGAAGATGTGAGAGTAGGGAAAAATATTACGCTCCAGTTAAATGCTGACTCAGCGGATGAAGCCAAAAAATTGGCCGAAGAAGCAAGTAAAAAATTGTTGGCGAACCCAGTAATGGAATACTTTGAGGTATCAGTAAATTAATTTTAGATTTCGGATTTCGGATTGCCGATTGACAAATCTAAAATCTGCAATCCACAATCTGCAATATGTTATATATCGTTCCTACTCCGATCGGTAATCTAAAGGATATTACGCTCAGGGCATTGGATATATTAAAAGATGTTGATCTCATTCTGGCCGAAGACACCCGAACTACATCGCACCTATTGAATCATTATGCAATCACAAAACCTATTTCTGCTTATCACCAGCATAATGAGCATAAAGTACTGCAACATTTAATTGAACAATTGATGGCCGGAAAGAAAATGGCATTGGTAACTGATGCCGGTACCCCGGGTATTTCAGATCCTGCTTTTTTATTGATCAGGGAATGTATCCGGCAGGATATCAGAACTGAATGTTTGCCGGGCGCAACGGCCTTTGTTCCGGCATTGGTTAACAGTGGTATTCCATCAAATCGTTTTGTTTTTGAAGGATTTCTTCCGTTGAAAAAGGGCCGGCAAACGCTTTTGGCGTCATTAAAGGAAGAAACGAGAACGATGATCTTTTATGAATCTCCCATGCGACTTGTAAAAACCCTCGGGGAATTTATTCAAGCCTTTGGTGAAGAACGCCGGTGTAGCGTGAGCCGGGAATTGACAAAGATGTTTGAGGAAAACAGGAGAGGAACATTGAAGGAGGTGTGTGAATATTTCAGACAAAAGACAGTAAAGGGCGAGATTGTCATTGTGGTTGAAGGGATTGCTTAATTATAAGAATTTTACAATTTTTTGTATCCCTATTTATCCCAAATACGTCTTGTTTATGTTCGACAGATGTTTTTTCTTTTTTGAGATAAGCTGAATTATCGAAATTTACCAGTTCAAAATAATATGAGTATGAAATTAAGGTTGATATTGTCTGCTGCTTGTGTTTGTTTTTATACGATCGGCTTTTCGCAGCCTGGTCGTTGGCAGCAACGAGTTAAATACACGATGAATATTGATATGAATGTGCAAACAAATCAATTTAAAGGCACACAAAAACTTGAGTATTCAAACAACTCACCCGATACACTTACCCGGGTTTTTTATCATTTATATTTTAATGCCTTTCAGCCAAACAGCATGATGGATAACCGGAGCCGCATTCTTGGCCAAACTCTCTTTGGCAACAGGCCGGATTGGGACCAAAGAGTAAGAGACAGGATCTTGAATTTAAAGCCGGATGAGATCGGGTATCACAAGATCGGTTCAATAAAAATGAATGGCCGCGCGCAGCAATTTGTTATGCACGAAACTATTCTTGAAGTAAAACTGGATCGGCCGATCCTCCCCAGGTCTAAAGTTGTTTTTGATATGGAATTTGAATCACAGGTACCCTTGCAGGTAAGACGGAGCGGGAGAGATAATCCTAACACCAAAGTTCGCTATTCAATGAGTCAGTGGTACCCCAAGATCTGTGAATATGATTATGAAGGCTGGCATCCCACACCCTATGTAGCAAGGGAGTTTTATGGAGTGTGGGGCGATTTTGATGTCACAATCAATATTGATAAAACCTATATACTCGGTGGTACCGGCCATCTGCAAAACCCTGATCAGATCGGTTTTGGGTATGAAAAAGAAGGAGTAAAAGTTCCGGCGCCAAAAGCCGATAAATTGTCATGGCGGTTTATTGCACCGAATGTTCATGATTTTGTATGGGCGGCTGACCCGGGATTTATTCATAAAACAAGAAAAGTAAGAGACAGTCTTGTTTTGCATTTATTGTATAAGCCCGGAAGGATCGATTCGAAGGAATGGGAGGATATTTTAGTTGATGCAGAAAAAGCATTACCATTTATTGAAAAGAGTTTTGGCGGTTACCCTTACAGGCAGTTTTCATTTATTCATGCCGGCGATGGAGGTATGGAATATCCAATGGCCACCTTATTAGCAGGACCTGGCGCTTGGTTACATGAATGGCTGCACAACTGGTATTACGGGATGCTTGGTACTAATGAATCCGAATATGCATGGATGGACGAAGGATTTACTGAATTTGCTACGGACAGGACAATGGCGTTTCTCCAAAGTTCAAGTGCTTTTGCTCACGTTGATAATTACGGCGGTTATTATTCGCTGGTTAAAAGCGGGAGAGAGGAACCGTTGACTACTCATGCTGATCATTATAACACCAACCTGGCTTATGGAGCCGCGGTGTATTCAAAAGGTTGTGTGTTCCTTTCTCAATTAGGGTACATTGTTGGCGAGGAAAATCTGAAAAAGATCCTGCTGGAGTATTACAGGCAGTGGCGCTTTAAGCATCCGAATGTAAGTGATTTTATGAGGGTAGCTGAGAAGGTAAGCGATATGGAATTGGATTGGTATCGCCAATATTGGATCAATACAACAAAAACGATCAATTACAGCATCGACAGCTTGTGGGAAGAAGGAGGTAAAACTAAGATCAGGATCAGGAGAGTTGGAATGACGCCGATGCCAATAGATTTTCAACTCACATTTAAGGATGGCAGTAAGGAACTGCATTATGTTCCAATGTATTTGATGTTTGGTGAAAAGCCGGCAGAGGATGCATCCATTCAGCGCAAAGTCTATGAGCCGTGGAAGTGGACCCATCCAACATACACGATCGAGTCTTCAGGAAAACTTGCAGATATTTCAATTGGCGAGATCGATCCTTCTCAACGCCTGGCAGATATAGAGAGAAAGGATAATAAGATCGATCTTTCTGCTATTAGATGAAATTGAAAAACCCGGAATTTATCCGGGCTTTGAAAGACATTTCTGCTTATGTCTTTAGAAGGGTTTAAGATCAATGGCTGGTGATTAGGGACCCTTCAATACAGTAGTTTAAAATTAGAAGGTTGCGCGGTACCTGCCAATACCACTTTTGTGGTATTTTTTCTGCTGAAAGGGAGAAAAAAACGTTTATCGACCGAAATATTTGTTTACCGCCTCAACACGATTAGTCACATGCAGTTTTTCATAAACATGATAGACGTGTTTCCGAACAGTTTCAGGGCTGATAAAAAGAACATTAGCGATCTCCTTGTACATCAGTCCACGGGACAACTCTTCAAGGATCTGTCTCTCCCTGTGAGAGAGCTGCTCCAGCCCGGCGCCCTGGGAGCTTGCCGGCGAAACCGCCTTGTTCCTGAAGGCGAAAACTACTTTTCTTGCAATCTGGCTGCTCATCGGGGCACCCCCTTCGTGCAATTCTTTTATTGCTTCAAGAAGTTTTTGAGGCTCTGTTTTCTTAAGAATATATCCACTGGCCCCTGCGCTGAGCGCTTCAAATATTTTCTCATCGTCTTCATATACTGTGCACATCATGAAATTTGTTGCGGGTACTACGGGTTTTAGTTGTCTTACGCAATCAATCCCGCTTTCACTTTCTCCAAGGTTTATATCCATGAGCACAACGTCCGGATTTAATAGCGGGATCTTCGCTATGGCCTCAGCTGCATTACTCATGGTCCCCAGGCATTTATAGCCAGCGGCGGAAGAAACGATTTCTTCAAGGGCTTGTCTTAATTCACTTACATCATCCACAATGCAAACAGTGATTTCTTTCATTTGCCAAAGGTATGTTTCGGACAAAACAACCCAATACCACTTTCCGGTAATTTATTCAACGCGGTACATAAAGTAGGTATTTCATTTTAAAATATTCTTCCCGGAAGATCTCGGAGATCTCCATGATCCGCGGCCTCGTACCGCTTTCATATATTTCGTTAGTAAGATCACCGCCTTTTAAACAAATGAGGCCGGGAGTCTGGGGTCCGAGGTCTGAAGCCTGAGGTCTGGCTTCGGGCTTCTGACTTCGTAGCAAAGGTTTGCTCCACATCCACAATTCCTTCAACGGTGCTACAGCACGGGAAACAACAAAATCGTATTTCTTATTCTTGATCTCTTCCACCCGGATATGTTGAGTAGTTACATTTTTTAATCCGGTGTCTTCGACGACCGCATTTACGACCTTTAGTTTCTTAGCAATGCTATCGACGAGATGAAATTTTACTTCGGGGAAAAAAATAGCAAGGGGAATCCCCGGAAACCCTCCGCCGGTACCAATGTCTATTATTTCCATTCCCCGCTTAAATTCAAAAATGGCCGCAATTGCTAACGAATGCAATACATGTTTTTCATATAAACCGTCAATATCCTTCCTGGAGATCACATTGATCTTGCTGTTCCAATCTTTATACAGCGACTCCAGTGCAGCAAACTGTCTTAGCTGTTCGGGTGTGAAGTCAGAAAAGTATTTCAAGATTATCTCCATACTTTATGCGGAAGAGATTATTGATTATTAATTATTGATTATTAGTAAAGATGCCAATTCATGTTTAGGACTGCTGATTGTAAAACTGCCGACTGCCGACTGATCCGCTGTCAATTCCAGCTTCTCTGCGGTTTTTGCCAGAGTGATCTTGCAAATATGATGTAATAAAAGAACATCCAGATATCAAGGAAGGGAAACAGGGGCCATAGATCTTTTTCATTTAATTTTTTCATTGCAAAAAAATAAATGAAAGCTTGTGTGATAAACCTTATCCCAAAAACGATCAATGCCAGTTTCCAGCTGTAAAATAGGAGCGAGGCAATGAACAGCGGATAGAAAAAGAATTGGGTAAATGTGTAAAGACCGAGTAATAATTTATGAATAGGTTTATAGTATTTGGCCGTTGTATAATGCCTGTACTTTTGTTTTACCCAGCTTCTCCAGGTTTTTTTAGGTACTGATAAGGTCCTTGCGTCCTTGTCGATCACTACTGCAACATTTTTTCTGTTGCCCGCTTTGTTCACAAACAGATCGTCATCTCCACCGGGAATATGGTTGATGGACGAAAATCCTTTTTGCTTAAAGAACAATCCCTTTTTATAGGACAGGTTCCTGCCCACACCCATATAGGGAAGTCCCGCCATCGCAAAGGATAAGTATTGTATGGCGGAATGAAAAGTTTCGAATCTTATAAGCTTATTGAGTAAACCGGGACATTTATGATAAGCACCGTAGCCAAGCACTATTTCTATCCCATCATTGTATGCGTCCTGCATTTTCTGGATCCAGTGTTCGCTTGCCGGCACGCAATCGGCATCGGTCAATAACATCACCTCGTGGTTCGCTTCTTTGATGCCGATGCTTAACGGGTATTTTTTTCCATTGATCAACTTTGCTTCCTGGGTCAGTTCGACGATATGAAGCTTCTCTTTGAAAGTCTTTTTTAACTCCTGCAGTATATATTTCGAATCATCAACAGAATTATCATTCACGGCGATCACTTCATAAGTAGAAGGGTATTCCTGTACCAATAATCCCGGGAGGTGACGGGCAAGATTTTCATCTTCATCTCTTGCGCAAACAATAACCGACACAGGATGTTGTTGATTCCTTATTCTTTTTTTTGTTTTAAAGAACGCTACCCGGCTGAAGAACCACCAATAATAGATCAACTGAACAAGAGAAACTGCTGCGAATGCGTAAAAAATGATTTGCCACCAATTGATGCTTTGTAAAAATGTGAGATCCATAGTTGCTTGCGCTGCGAAAATAATAAAGAACGGCCTTAAAGGTCTTAATTTGATTTCACAACTGTTGAAAAGAAGAGACATTAATTCTCATAAATTCTAACTTGCAGCCTTTATGCCCGCATTACAATTCGAGTTAGCACATACGGACCCCGATTCTAAAGCAAGAGCAGGCAGGATCACAACCGATCATGGTGAAATTGCCACTCCTATTTTCATGCCCGTGGGAACAGTGGGCAGCGTAAAAGCGGTAACACAACAC
>JAICPX010000507.1 GCA_025929635.1 Chitinophagaceae bacterium | reverse complement strand
GAATACAGTCTTTAGTGCGCAGAATCCAAAAGAAGTGATCGCTCAATTGAAAAAATTATAGCAGATGGCAAAAGACTTGTTCAGCAGGCAATCTGAACTGTATGCCAAATACCGCCCCACTTATCCAATAGAACTTTACGAATACATCCTCTCGTTCGTAAGAGAAAAAAATATTGCCTGGGACTGCGCGACAGGCAATGGGCAAGCCGCCATTGTTTTAGCAGATTATTTCAAAAAAGTTATTGCGACAGACATCAGCCCTTCACAAATTGAAAAAGCAATTAAGAAAGAAAACATAGCATATTCAGTTTGTCCTGCCGAATCGACTCCTTTTGAAGACAATACGTTTGACCTTGTAACAGTTGCCCAGGCCTATCATTGGATAAAATGGAAAGAATTTAAGAAAGAAGTAACAAGGATATGCAAACCAAATGCCGTGATTGCCGTTTGGACATATTACAATCGCACAATCGACGATGAGAAAATTGAGGAAGCTGTCAGTGATTTTTATGAGAATGTGACAAAACCATTTTGGGACTATGAAAGAAAACATGTTGATGAAAAATATTCAACAGTTGAATTCGAATATGAATTATTACCCGCGAAAGAATTTGAAACGGTTCTGCATTGGAAAAGAGAAGACATGTTAGGGTATATCAGTAGCTGGAGCGCTGTTCAAAAATATATTACCGTGAACGGGTATTCCCCAATTTCTATAATTGAAGAAAAACTAAAACAGCTCTGGCCGGAAGCAGAGCTGAAGAAAGTTGTTTTTCCCATCTATTTAAAGCTTGGAAGAATTGTGAAATAATGTGATAAGGGCAGTGTTTCAGTTTGAATTTTTTAAACCAAAGAGACACAAAGATTCACAAAGTAATTTTTCCGTTTTTCTCCGTGGCAACGTGTCTCCGTGGTCAACTCCAAAAAGATATTTTCGAATCGAAACACTTATCAGAATAAATAACCTTAATAGAAAGCTCCATCACATCAAAACAAACCTTATCATTCTTATAGGTAAACCCGGAATAATTGAGTAATATTGTTTTCAAATCCGCTTCTTAGGAATGAACCGCCAACCAATCCTTGTCTGTAGCCTTTTGTCTATTGCCTGTTGCTTTTTGTCTATTATTTCCTTCGCTCAAAAAAAATCAGCCTTCGTTTCCGGAAAAGTACTTGATGAAAATGAAAATCCTCTTTCAAACGTTTCAGTAACGATACTTGGTCAGCAAAAAGGAATTGTAACATCTGATTCCGGCACATTCAGATTAAAAGTGACAGCTGACCGCGCATTTGGAATTGTTTTTAGTTATACCGGGTACAAAGAACAACAAAAGAACTTTCTACTAAGCGAAAATGAAGAAGAGACAGTTGTTGTCCGATTGGAAAGAGAAGGGAAAACATTAGAAACAGTTGTTGTCACCGATCAACGGGACAGGCAGGAAGCCGGGTTGATAAGGCCAAATCCAAAATCGGTCATCAATCTTCCCACGCCCGTAATGGGTGTGGAAAGCCTGATCAAAGTTTTTGTGGGCTCGAATAATGAACTTACCTCACAATATTCGGTTCGTGGCGGCAGCTATGATGAAAACCTGATCTATGTAAATGACTTTGAGATTTTCCGCCCCTACCTTGTTCGCAATGGCCAGCAGGAAGGACTAAGCTTTATCAATCCCGAAATGGTGCGCAACATCAGTTTCTATAATGGCGGTTTCCAGGCAAAGTATGGAGATAAGATGAGCAGTGTGCTGGATATTCAATATAAAAAACCAAGGCGCTTTGGCGGGTCTGCCTATGTAAGTATTCTTGAACAAGGGTTGGAACTGGAAGGAATTTCAAACAACGATCGATTAAGTTATCTCATTGGCTTCAGGAATCGTAGCAATAAGAATCTATTGAGTCGCCAGGAAACGCAGGGCAATTATGTTCCGGCTTCATCCGACCTGCAGGCTTTGATCAGTTACCAGTTCAACGACAAATGGCAAGCTGAATTCTTAGGAAACGTATCACAAACAAAATTTACATTGGTTCCGCAATACAGCCAGCTTACTTCTTCCGTCTTCTCACCTTTCTTTAGTGCCGTGCTTGGTCTTGATGTATATTTTGAAGGACAGGAAAAGGACCAGTACAGAACAAATATGCTTGGGCTTGCGATCACTAATCAGCCAACTAATAACCTGCGGTTGAAATGGATGGTTTCAAGATTTGAAAATGATGAAGAAGAAAATATCGATATAATCGGTGCGTATTTATTTGGTGAAAGGGATTTTGATAAAGCAAAGCCAACATTCGGCCTGATCGTTAACCCTCTCGGTGCAGGCGTATTTCAAAACTTTGCAAGAAATGAATTGGATATCGAGAACTGGAACATATCGCATAAAGGAACACTGGATAAAGGCAAAAATGTTTTCCAATGGGGAATTGGTTTTGATAAAACTTCGATTACCGATAAACTAAATGAATGGGAATACCAGGATTCAGCAGGCTATTCATTGCCATTCACGCCAAACATGCTGCAGCTAAATAAAGTGATTAAATCATCGGCATCACTTGACATTAATAAATTTTCAGGTTATGTGCAGGATAATTTAGTTTTTGGAGATTCATTGAATTCATTTACGCTGCAGGCAGGCATTCGTTATAATTATAATTCACTCAATAAAGAATTTTTGTTGTCACCCAGGATCGGCGCAAGCTGGAGACCAAAAGGCGGCAAGGACATTATTTTCCGTGCTGCTGCCGGTGCATATCACCAGCCGCCGTTCTATCGTGAGCTTAGAAGATATAATGGTACTGTAAATAAAGAGCTGAAAGCGCAAAAGAGCTGGCAACTAGTCGGCGGCTTTGATTATAACTTCAGATCGGGTGATAAACCGATGCGCCTGACCGCAGAAGCGTACTTTAAGAAAATAAATGATGTAGTTCCCTATGATATCGATAATGTACGCATCCGTTATTTTGGGGAGAACAACGCAAAAGCATATGCTACCGGTGTGGAAGCACGACTCTTTGGTGAACTGGTAAAAGATGCCGAAAGCTGGATCAGCATTGGCTTTATGAAGACAAAAGAAAATATCAAAGGGGATTTTTATAAAGTATATACACTTGATACACTTAATCAACCGATCGACAGTAATACTATTGAAGGTGGTTGGTTGCGTCGTCCTACTGACCGGACACTGACATTTGGAATGTTCTTCCAGGATTACCTTGCCACGAATAAGAATTTCAGAGTCTACCTGAATACCATCTATGGCACCAATCTTCCATATAATATTCCCGGGAGTGTAAAATACCGCAATGCAGCGATCATTGAACCTTATATAAGGGTTGATATTGGTTTTAGTGCATTGTTGCTGGATGCAGATAAATCAAATCGGCGCAGCCACTCTCCTTTCCGCAATTTTGAAAACATTTG
>JAICPX010000353.1 GCA_025929635.1 Chitinophagaceae bacterium | reverse complement strand
GTTTAGGTAAAAGTTACTGCACCTGATCGTCATTATTGACGCCTTTTTTCTTTGAAACATTTTCCTTCAGCCTGCCAAAACTATAGCTCAGCGCCAGCCCGAAATTTCGGAAGAGAATGTCATTCGTGTTCTTTGTAATAAAATAATCATTTTCTGTTACAAAGACCAGCTTCCTTTTCTCCTCAAAGAAGTTCGTGATGTTTGCCGTGATGGTCAGTTTTTGCCTGAACACTTTATAGGCAAAATTGAAACCATAGAAGTAATTGTCCGGAAAAGTGTTATTGGGCGTACGCAATGGAACAAAATAGCCGCTATTGGATGTTATTGTAAAACGCGGGGATGCCTTATAAGTGATGTTAGCGTTCACATTGCCAGCGGTAGTATTGAAAAAGGAACTTTGTAAGCTGTTGCGAATACGCGCCAAACGTCCGGTTGCATTAACAGCAATATTCCATTTGCCAACAGGAAGATTGGAAACAAATCCCAGGGTGAACTCCCTGATCTGCCCCGCATTTGCACCGGTAACCGAGGTTATGCCTGTGGCTGGATCAAAACTGGGATTTTGTATGATGAGGTTATTGGCAAAATTATAGCCCGCCTGGAGGGATATAAATTTACTGCCTTTGAAAAAACGGATCTGCCATGCGATGTTATGAATGTATTGAGGCCCAAGGTCCGGGTTGCCAAAACTTCTAACCAGCGAATCGCTGTTGTTGACAAACGGGTTCAGTGCTGAAATGGATGGGCGCCCCAGGCGCATGCCATACGTAAGGTTGGAGTTGATGGATTTGCTGAACGACCTCGAGAGCAACAGGTTTGGGATGAAGTTGGTATATTCTTGCGTGACAACGGTACCGGTGCTGATAAAATCACCATCTACACTTGTGTGCTCCACCCGCAGGCCAACGCGTGCAGTAAGCGCTTTAAAAGTCTTGTTCAGGGATACATATCCGCCATAAATATTCTGGTCATAAGAAAATCGGTTACTATTGGCCGGGTCGATATGGTAGGGATCCGATTTATCGAATTTGACCTTGCTTTCAAAATCAGAATGGGCCTTTCTCAAAATGGTTTTAATACCTGTTTCAAGCCGGGTCGTCTTGTTCAATGGCTCAATTAAATCTGCCTGCACGGTGTATTCACTATTAAATGCCTCACTGTTGTTCAGGATAAAACGATCGAGGCGCCGATTTCCTGCTGGCTATTGGCAAAATTTCGCACCGTGTTATATAATGCCTGGAAGCGGAACGTTAATTCCTTTTGTGGCTTTCCCTTATATTTCCGGATAAAGTCAGTTCCAAAGCCATGTGTCGGTATTGCCAGCCTGTTCTCCAGAAAATAAGGGACTGTATCGGAACTTCCGTTGGCGAATAAGGTGTAAATGTTCTGATGATTCAACTGTTCATTTCTGATCCTGGTCATATTGCCATAAACAACAAGGGTGTTGGTACTATCCAGGTCATAACTTGCTTCGAGGTTTCCCTGGTGAAAGAACATTTCCGTCTCCCGGTGTCCGCCAATTTCCCTGCGCCTGAAAGCAATCGGTTGCTCAGGTGTGGTAACAGAAAGCAAATCGGCGGGTAAACCAGGATTGCTCATGAGGCTATACGTTCCGGTGATACCCACCTTACCTTTTTTTAAGTTAATGTTCATGCCGGTCGACCTGTTACCGATGGTGGTTATGTTTGAATTGATCGTTCCATTATAACCGGTGACCTTATTTTTGGTGACGATATTTATAATACCACCAACACCTTCTGCATCATACTTCGCAGAAGGCGAAGTGATGACTTCTATCCGCGCAATGGTTGCTCCCGGAAATGCTTTCAAAGCTTCCTTTACATTCTGGGAAAATAAGGCGGTCTCCCTGCCATCTAACAGTACTTTAAAATTCGATTGCCCATTCACCTGGATGGCTCCATCTCCATCCACATTCACATAGGGTGTTTTTCGCAAAATATCACTGGCCGATTCCGATTTTGCCGCAGGATCTTCCTCCACATTATAAATGAGCCTGTCATCTTTTTGCTCAACCAGTGGCCTGGCAGCGATAACTGTTACTTCACTCAGGCTTTTCGCCGAAGCTACAAGCTGCATGCTGCCCATATCTACAGGCTGTCCCTCCACTGCCAGCTGCAATCCCTTTTTCCTGAAACTGGTATGCGTGATCGTGACCTTGTACGGGCCGGGTAACAAACTCGTTTGGAATGCCCCGCTTTTATCCGAAACTAACGTCCTGGAAATTTTTTTCTGTGGTTGCAGGAAATTGATCGTAGCAAAAGGGACCGCCTTACCCGAAGCGCTGTCAACCAACCTTCCTTTGATTGCAGATTCCTGTGCGCTGATACAGATAAATAAGGCCAAAAAAGTTGACAGGAATAACCCTGTTTTATAAATGTTACCATTCTTCATATACCAGTTCATTTTATGTTTACAGGATTTGTTCAAATGCATTTCAACAGAACAAAAGAAACATGTGGGCGGCTAAAGAATGGCCAACTGAACTTAATTAAGATAAATGAAAATAAATGTCTGATAGATGGCAAGCTGCATTGCCAACTGATCTCTAATCAAAGGATAGATGGCGAGCATTTTTTACTAAAAGATTTTATCTTCCGTTTCTCAATTGAACTGATGAAACGATCTGCGCTGTTGGCCTCTATAATCATTTTTCTTTTCTTCCTGTTTTTTAATGGACTCCAGGTTTACCTTATCAAGGAACGTATCGCGGAATCAAAGAGCAGGTTTGGTGCGGCGAGTTCAAGTGCCCTGATGTTCACTATTTCGGAATATATTAAGCTGAAAGCAATTGATAGTTCAGTAAAACCAACCAGTGCATGGGTAACATATGCAAGGAATAAGATAGATATTACACGCATCGATTCACAAACGGTGAAAATGAGTGTTCCTTCTTCCTACCTGGTTACAGACACGGTAGCGTCAGATTTCGTAGACAATATTTTAAATGTGGAGGCCTTCAAGTCAATAGATCTGCCAGCATTCGACAAGCTTTTTCAAACTGCGCTTCGTTCCAGAAAGATCCAGGCTGCATACCGTCTTGATACCCTTGTGGTAACAGACATAAGACGTCAACGACAGAATATACCGGCCAGGGTAGAACAGAAAAAACAAAAAGGATATTTCTTTTCTTCAGGACCAATGCGCATGCCCTATAATTCCAACGTTATGGTCTTCGTCCAGGTAAAAAAAGATCCTGCCTTTATCAAAAAAGATCTGCTCTGGCCCTTGCTGGCTTTTGCATTGATCCTGCTCATTGGCAATACGTTGCTTGTATTTGTATATAAGACCATAAGAAAGCAAAAACGGATCAATGAATTAAAGACTGATTTCATCAATAACATCACGCACGAAATGAAAACGCCCATCACGATTGCGTCGGCAGGACTTGAAGCATTAGCGCATCATGTAACTCCAACTGAGCGCACCAACTTTTACATGCATACCAGCAAAAAGCAGCTGCAACTGCTCAATGAGTTCGTGGAAAGGATCCTGGATGCAGCGGTGCAGGATATTTCAGATTTCACCTTGAAAAAAGAAAATATAGACCTGCATGCTCTTTTCGGCGAGCTTATAAAAAGTCACTCTATTCTCCAGGCAAAACCCGTCAGCTTTCGGTTAACAGGAGAAGGACCTACTTTCATACATGGAGACCGGCTCCACCTGGAAACCGCCTTTCATAACATTATAGATAATGCCATCAAGTATTCTAAAGATTCTGTGGAGATTAGTATTGATATTGTTGAAAATAGCCGCGACAGCACCATAAAGATTCGTGATAACGGGATGGGAATACAACCTCAATTCATTAAAAACATATTCGAAAAATTTTTTCGTGTTCCGCAAGGTGATGCCCAGTCCATAAAGGGGTTTGGACTTGGCTTATACTATGTCAGCAGCATCGTAAAGAAGCATTCGGGCAACATCACGGTGCAATCGAAATGGCAATCAGGAACTGAATTTATCATAACCCTACCTAAATACCTATGATACCGATCTTATTGATAGAAGACCAGGTTGAGCTTTGCCAGATTTTAAAAGACACGCTTTCTCTCTATGGCTTTGATGTCACTTATGAGCTGAATGGTGAAGATGGCTACACCACATTCACTTCCCTGGATCCTAAAATCGTAATTATTGATATCATGATGCCCGGAAGCGACGGATTTAGTGCGGTAAAGCAAATCAGGGCAGTCAATAAGGAAGTACCTGTTATCATGCTCACCGCAAAGCCGCTTACTGAAGACCTGGTGAAAGCTTTCGACCTTGGCTGCAATGACTTCATCAGGAAACCATTTGTGATGGAAGAATTAATTGCGAGGATCCGGTCCTTCGCCAGGGTTTCAGGCAATGGTTCGCGTGCCGTACATAACATATACAAATTGGGCAGCTTTACCTTAAACGCATCTACGCAAGAGCTGGCAAATGATTCAAGCCGGTTTCAACTTTCTTATAAGGAAGTAGAATTACTGAAAAGACTTTGCGAGGCAAAATCAACCGTTGTTGACCGCCAGCTGCTTTTGACAGAATTGTGGGGCAGCGACAATGTGTTCAATAACAAAACCATGAATGTTTATATCAACAGGTTGCGCAACTATCTGAATAGCGATAAGTCTATAGAGATCCTGACCATCAGGGGCTATGGATATAAACTGATCGAAAGAAATAGCTAATGGTCTCTTTTTTCTCTTGTTTACTTATTCGTGTTGACCCTTTGATGCCCGTATATCCAAAAGGCTTTTTCGTAAAACGTATGGCATAATAGTATCGGGAAGTAATAAAAAGAGAACCGGCTGTAGAACACAGCCAGTCGTTTGCATTCAAAATATCATAAACAGTTCAATAACATTAGACACCCATGATAAGTAAGAGGGAGACAATTTTCTACTTAAAGTGATCGAATCTCTTCAGGAGGAGGATTCCTTGGCTGCGCCATGAACCTCTTTAATATATCTGGTCATTCAGAACTTGAACAAATAGAACGTACGTCTGACATAACGTTGGAGAAAAAACACAAAGGGGGATTTGGTGGGCATTTGGTTGAAACGCGGCTGGACGATTTGATTGCATATTGGAAAGAACTAGGAATAAATGTCACAGTAAAGTAACTTGTGCGATTATGATGAGATTTAAAATAAATGTAATGATGATCTTTATTGTCAGCGTTGGTTTC
>JAICPX010000105.1 GCA_025929635.1 Chitinophagaceae bacterium | reverse complement strand
GACAGCGGTTACGACAAAAGTTTCAAACTTTTTTTGTTCGGGAGAATCATGATCCTGGCGTTTTGGTAATTCAAGCGTTTTACCAACTGCGTCGGCCTTGCCAAAGAATTTCTTAGCAACCTGCTCAGATAAGACCACAGAAAACATGTCTTTCAAAGCGTCTTTTTTACTTCCGTACTTTGGAGGGAAAGTGAATACAGAAAAGAAATTATCGTCCACATAGAGTGCCTCCTGTTCAAAGATCTCTGTGCCAATCTTAACCGATAGCATGTCGCCTGATACTCTAACGTACTCGGTAATCTCGGGGATCTCCCTTTTAAACGTAGGTCCAGGCATCATACCCGTAATACCATTGGTTCCCTGGAGCTCTCCGTTTGGGCCCGTATCCCGATGAACAACCCTGTAAATATTATCTGCGTTTTTATGAAAGCGATCAAAGCTCACTTCATCATTAATAAATAAAATAATCAGCATGCAACAGGCAAGTCCAATACTTAATCCAGCAATATTGATCGTAGTATATACTTTATTTCTTACCAGGTTTCGCCAGGCTGTTTTCACGTAGTTGGTTGATAAAAAAAATGATCGCATAAAATTCATTTTGTGTTAATAAATTACTCTGTCCGCAACGACTTTACCGGGTTTGCAATCGCCGCTTTAATTGCCTGGAAGCTTATCGTAGCCAGTGCAATGAATAAAGCCGATGCACCCGCCAAGATGAATACCCACCATCCAATATTAATTCTGTATGCAAAATCTCTTAACCAGCTATTCATCGCCCACCATGCTAAGGGGAATGCAACAAGACTTGACAATAAAATAAGCTGGAGGAAATTTTTTGATAACAATAATACAATGCTTGACACCGACGCGCCCAGTACTTTTCTTACTCCTATTTCTTTTGTACGCTGAATTGTTGCAAACATGGTAAGACCAAGCAATCCCAGGCAAGCAACAAAAATGGCGAGCCCGGCGAATATTCCAAATGCCCTGGCAAATAGCTGTTCATTTTCATATTGACGGTTAAAAGTTTCATCAAGAAATGTATAGTCAAATAAGTTACCGGGAAAGAAGGCGTCATACTTCTTTTTTATTTCGGCGATCGTGCGGGGCAGTTCGCCTGGCGCAAGTTTTACACTGATTGCATTGTTAGTGCCATAAAACGGCATAAAGATCATTGGCTCCATCGGATAACGTAATGATTTTTGATGATAATCTTCAACGACGCCAACAACATCCCATTCTCTTGTGCCCCGGAGTATTGTTTTGCTTATTGCACCTTCAGGCGATTTGAAACCAAGTAATTTCGCAGCGGACCGGTTAATAAGCATTGCCCGCCGATTGGCTCCTCTTTGACTCAGGTCGGACTGAGTGAAATTCCTTCCGGCAATTAACTTTATCCCATAGACATCCAGGAAATCATAATCAACACCGGTATGACGAACTGTAAATTGGTTTGTTGTTGCCGAATCTTTCTGTCTTACATTAAAACTCCTCCCAATGTCACCGCCTGGCACATTCCAGGATGTCGCGGCTCCTTTTACATGAGCAATTTGTTTTAGCTCTTCCTTAAAAATATTTACACGGTCTGTAAAAGTAGAATCCCATGTAGTCAGTGAAGGCGCCCGTACTACCATCACCTGGTCCATTGAAAAACCAAGGTGCGTTTTATTCATGTACCTGATTTGCTGCATTACCACCAATGACCCGATGATCAAACCAATGGTTACAGTGAACTGGCCGATCACCAGTGCTTTTCTGAAAAAAATTCCTTTTTGTGAACTGCTGAATTTTCCTTTTAATACCGCGATCGGTTTAAATGAAGAAAGAACAAATGCAGGATAAAGACCGGAGATAAAAATTCCAAGGACAACAATTGAGATCAAACCGATCAATATGCCATATCCACTAAGGCCTTTTGTCACCAGGTAAGAAAGTGATAATTGATATTTCAGCAGGTCATTAAATGAAGATTGTACAAGCATTACAAGTACAAGCGCTAACCCGATACCGATGAAATTTACAAGAGCAGATTCAAAAAGGAATTGAAATATCAATCTTTTGCGTTCACACCCTACTACTTTTCTTATTCCTACTTCCCTGGCCCTCTCTACTGATCTTGCAGTGGCAAGATTGATATAATTGACCCAGGCAATGGTTATAATAAATAATGCAATTATTAGTAATGCCCAAACAACAGTTGCGCTCCCTGTTCTACCTAACTCATATTCAAAGTCAGAATACAAATGCGCTTTGGAAAGTGGTTGCAGGTAAAAGGTCTCATCACTCCCTGAAATCTTGTTTCCCTGGAAATGTTTTTGACTGTAAGCTCCCAGTTGCGCATTGAAGGTTTTATAATTAGTCCCGGGTTTTAACCGGACATAATGCCAGAAGTCCGATTGAGTGAAATCATAGTCAGCTTCTTTCCAGAAATTAGTCAGTGTTTTGTAAGAAACCAATATGTGGAAAGGCAGGTGCGAATTCTCAGGAACATCTTTACAGATGGCTTCAATTTTATACAAGGCTGAATCGGTCCCATATTTTATTGCTGTGCCGATGAATTGGTTATAATCATCACCTTTATAGTCGAAGATCTTATCGGCAAGACTTTGTGAAATAATCAATGCATTTGGATCCTTCAAAACCGTTCTTTTATCTCCGGCAATAAGCGGAAAATCAAACATTGCTAAAAAATTGCTGTCAGCATATAAGATTTCGTCTTCAGCGATCCTCTTATCGTTATAAGTAAGAATGACTTCCCCGGAAGGTGCGATACGGGCATGCTGCACCACTTCTTCATAGTCATCATTCATTGCTTTGCTAATGCCCGAATAAGTGATGGTGCCATGCTGGATCAGTTTTCCTTGTTGATAACGGTCATTTACCACGCGATAAATATCATCCGCATACCTATGAAACTGGTCAAAACTGAGTTTAAAACTTACATATTGTAATATCAGCAGGCATGCCGCCATACCGACGGCCAGGCCGGCAATGTTGATCGCTGAAAAACTTTTGTATTTCCAGAGATTGCGGAAAGATACTTTCAGATAGTGTTTTATCATGGCGTATTTTTTTGTCTATGGTGAATGGTCAATGGTCAATTAAAACCTCCGACAATAGTGAATTCATTCACCATTCACCATTCACTATTGGCGTCGTCATTCTGTTCGCAACGACTTCACAGGGTTGGTTATCGCCGCTTTTATCGCATTAAAACTTATTGTTAGTAATGCAACGCCCAACGCTGCGGATGCCGCAATAATAAATATCCACCAGCTAATCGTGATCCGGTATGCAAAATCCTCCAACCACTTATTCATAAAATACCAGGCAACCGGAAACGCAAGGATTGATGCCAGCAGCGTCAGTTTCAGAAAATCTTTTGATAGTAACACAACGACATTGGGCACGGATGCGCCGAGAACCTTGCGAACGCCAATTTCCTTGGTTCTCTTTTCAGCCATAAATGCACTTAATCCAAACAAACCAAGACAGGCAATAAAAATGGAGAGTGCAGCAAAGATGGTAAAGATGCTTCCCAATCGTTGCTCTGCCCGGTATTGAGCATCAAAAGATTCATCCAAAAAACTATAATCAAAAGGCTCACTGGTAGCAAAGGATTTCCAACTTTCTTCAAATTGACTGATAGTATTATTGATATTTCCCGGTTTTATCCTCACTACTATACTTGAACTTCCCCAGCCATAAGTTTTTGATGTGGGATGGAAAAGTGCAAAGGGAGTGATCGCATTTTGCAAAGATTGGACATTAAAATTCCTAACCACGCCAATAACATTGAACCGGACATTATTACCACCGGGGTATTCAAACCACTTACCAACGGGATCTTGCCAGCCAATTTGCCGTACAGCTTCTTCATTAAGAATAACAGAGGCAGAATCGTTAAACTCTTTGGAAAAGTTTCTTCCTTTGATCAACTGGATGTTTAAAGTAGGAATGAAAGCTTCATCAACCATGAAGGAATTCACATTGATCTCTGCTGATTTTTTATTCCCTTCATCTTCCGGCTGGTAAGAGTCGCCAAAAGAAGATGCGGAAGGAATGCTTGTGGTGGTTGCAGCGTTTATCACACCGGGCATAGATTTCAGGGTTTGCCGATAAGTTTCCTCCGATGATCCTAAACGATTGCTGCTTTGAATCACCACGACGTTTTCTTTATTGAAACCGAGGTCAGTATTGCGAAAAAAATTGAGTTGCTTTAAAACAACCATGGTACCAATGATCATGACAGTAGAAATGAAAAACTGGAAAACAACTAACCCATTTCTAAATAATAAAGTTCTCTTTCCTGAAGAGAAAAGATTTCTGCCTTTGAGGACCAGCACCGGTTTAAATGAAGTAAGATAAAATGCCGGGTAGCTCCCCGCGAGAAGTCCAATCAGCACCGTTAACCCGATCAATGAGAGCCATACAACGGGAGTAAACGCAGTTTCAAAATTAACCGGCTCTTCGATGATTGTAGAAAATCCTTTTAGACACAATAAGACCAAAATGACCGCAATGAGCGAAGAAATTAAACTATATAAAAAGGCTTCAGTTAGAAATTGTTTGATGAGCTGTCCTTTTGTAGAGCCGGATACTTTTCGTATCCCTACTTCTTTTAGCCTGTTCGCTGCTCTTGCCGTAGAAAGATTCATAAAATTTACACAGGCAAGCAGGATAATAAACAAGGCTATACTGCCAAAAATGTAGATGTATTTGATATTACTGATATGACTAAGCCAGGGCATGTTGATTGCTGCGGAGCGTAAGTGAATATCAGTAAGCGGCATCAGATGAAAATCCCATTTGCCGCCACTCTTGACGAATTCATCAAATGGTTTTCCAATCCGCCTGAATCCATTGGCCGCCTGTACCCTGATAACTGCCGGGAATTTTGCTTCCAATTTTTGAATAGCGTCTTTGTCTGTCGGCACATTTGGTTTCAGTTTTACATAGCAAACCATTAGCCGCCAGACCCAACTCCAGCTAAACCTTTTCACCGCAGGGAAATCAGCAACAGGTGCAAGAAAATCAAACTTAATAGAAGATGATGATGGAATATTCTTAAGTACCGCAGTTACTGTAAATGGTTGCTTATCCTCCCGCATTGTCAATATCTTGCCCATAGCTTTTTCAGCACCAAAGTATTTTTTGGCAATATCTTCTGTTATGACAACAGAACCGGGCTTCATCAACGCAGTGGCAGCATCGCCTTCGAGTAGCCTGAAACCAAAAAGCTCCAAAAAATTTGAATCAACTGCCAGTATGTTTTTTTCAGTAAAGAACGTTGAACGGTTATTTTGCTCATAGCGAACAACAATATCATTGGCCTTGTAAAACCTTGTATAACTTTCTATCTCGGGAATATTATTTGTCAAGGCTGCGCCAACAGGGGGTGGCGTGTTTCCACCCCAGAATTCCTGCCCGCTCATATTACCGTTCAATACCACCTGGAAAATACGATTGGCATCCTTATGAAATTTATCATAGCTCAATTCCTTCCGGATAAATATTAAGATCAGCAATGCAGCAGCAATACCAACACTTAATCCGCCAACATTTATGAAACTGCTGGTTTTGTTTCGTAACATATTTCGCCAGGCTGTTTTGAAATAATTTCTAAACATAAAACAGGTTTTAGATTATGGTTTTGTTCCGGTTTTTATCATAATGTTCGTTTCAATAATTACTCATTATTAATTATTAGTTGGCAGTTCACTCTGTCCGCAACGAATTCACCGGGTTAGCCAGCGCCGCCTTCAGCGTATGAAAGATCACCGTGATCATTGTGATCAGCAATACAGTTAAGGCAGAAAATATGAACGGCATTGCGGATAACCCCGTGTTGTAAGGAAATATCTTCAACCATTTATCCATAAAATATGCGGCCACCGGAAACGCAATCAGGCAGGATAACAGCACTAGCAAAACAAAGTTCTTCGTTATGAGCGGGACAAGTTGACCTACGTTAGCGCCCATTACCTTCCGTACACTTATTTCTTTTTGTCTTTGTTCGGTTGTGAAAGCAATCAATCCTAACAAACCAAGACAGGTAATAAGAATTGTCAAAATGGAAAAAGCTGTGAAGATCTTACCACGTTTTTGATCCGCGGCATACTGAGAGTTAAAATCCTGGTCAAGAAATGTATATTGAAACGGCAAGTCAGGAAAAGCTGTCTTCCATTTCTTTTCGATAGCAGCAATAGTACCTGGAATATTGGAAGCGTTTAGTTTTAATTCAATAGAATTATTATTCGGCGAATAAAACAGGAGCAGCGGGGTAATAGGATTGTAGAGCGATTTCTGGTTAAAATCCCGCACTACGCCAACTACTTCAAGATAATTTCCTGTCGTGTCACCGGGGAATTTTACCTTTTTCCCGAGAGCATTTTCTTCCCAGCCAAACTCTTTTACCATTTTCTCGTTTACAATAATGCTTCGCAGCGTGTCCGATAAGCCGGAAAAGTTTCTTCCCTTAACTATTTGCATTCCCAGCGTCTTAAAATAATCTTCATCCACTGCATAACAATCCACCCCTTTATCAACATAACCATTTTTTGTTTCGATAGTAAACAGGTTAAAATTTATGCCCACACCCGGTACCGCCTGGGACGTGCTGACCGCCTGGACCTGTGACGTATTTCGCATTTCATTTTTAAAAGAAAGAATGTTACTTCGTACGTCCCTGTTCGCATTGGCAGTTGCAACCAGCACCCTGTCCTTATTAAAACCAAGGTCCTTATTACGCACATAGTTCAGTTGATTATATACTATCCATGTACAGATCAGCATTATTATGGAGGTCGAAAATTGAACAACGACCAGGGCGCGGCGAAGGACCACGTTGCTTGACCCTTTTGAAAGACTTCCTTTAAGAATATTGACCGGGTTAAATTTTGAAAGATAAAAAGCCGGGTAACTACCCCCAACAAGCCCGATAAATAAAATAATCCCTACTAATATCACCAGGGTCCGCATTTGAAGTAATGTATTAAATGAAAGAAACTTGCCGGATAGTGAATTGAATGTTGGTAAAAGCAAAGCGATCAAACCAAGACTGAGTAATAACGCAAACAATGCAGTAAGTGTAGATTCAATCAAAAATTGCGATACGAGTTGGATCTTCGATGAGCCCGTAACCTTGCGGATCCCAATCTCTTTGGCCCTTCTTGCCGACCGCGCTGTAGTAAGGTTCATATAATTAATACATGCGATCAGCAACATGAAAAAAGCAACAGCAGAAAAAATATAGATATAGGATGTGCTGCCAAGCTCTTCCGGCTCTCCACTCATATCAGAATGCAAATGAATAGACGTGATAGGCCAGGCAACAAATCTCATCTTGATATTGTACTGTGCAAAAATGGAAGCCAGGTATTTATCATAGAGTGGCAGCATTTTCTGTTCGAACGCAGCAGCACTTGTGTTAGGTTTCAGTAGAACATAAGTGAAAAAACCAAAACCGCCCCAGCTATTGGCAAAGTCAGCGGGCAAAGAACTTCGTGATATCAACGCATTAAAAATAATATGAGAATTTCTGGGTACATCCTCGATAACCGCAGTGATCTTATACACATCACCGCTTGCATTTTGTAATGATCTACCAACATAATTCCCGGCTCCCCCAAAAAACTTTTTCGCCACCGAGCGGGTAAGTACCATTGAATTTGGATCTTTCAATGCCGTTTGCGGATTACCCTCGACAAACTTATGAGTGAAGACACGAAACACATTACTGTCTGCAAAAAATACCTTTTCTTCGTACAGACGCAGGTCACCATTCTTATACATTACCTTGCCGCTTCCGGCATTAATGAACCGGACAGCTTCCTCCACTTCAGGATAGTCGTCGGCCAATGCCGGCGCCATTGGGAAAGGAGTGGCTGACCATCGCATGGTATCTTTGTCGGGTTCTTTTATATAAGAGCCGATCCGGAATATCCTGTCAGCTTTTTCATGGTGACGATCATAACTTAATTCATCCATTATATAAAAGATCAGAAACAAGCTGAATGTAATCCCAATTGTCAGCCCAAGAATATTCAAAAGGCTGTACCATTTATCTCTTTTAAAATTCCGTAGGGCAACAAGAAGTAGGTTTTTGATCATATCATTTGTTTTTAATAATTACTAATTAATAATTATTAATTATCGTCCGAAGGACTCTCCAAAGGAGTCCTTCGTGATCTTCGGAGATCACTCGGTTCGTAATGATTTTACCGGGTTAGCAACTGCCGCCTTGATTACCTGGAAACTTACAGTCACAATTGCAATAACCAGGACCAATAAACCGGCAGCACCAAACATCCACCACGATATATCTGTTCTGTATGCAAAATCCGTTAACCAATTATTTAAAATATACCATGCGACCGGTACTGCTATCATAAATGCAAGCAATATTAATTTCAAAAAGTCCCGTGATAACATAATTGCAAGATTGTTGACGGTGGCGCCTAATACTTTCCGAACCCCGATCTCTTTTACTTTCAGAGAAGCGCTATAGGCTGTAAGACCATATAATCCCAGGCAGGCAATTATTATTGATAACACCGAGAAGTACAAAAATATTTTTGAGAATTTCTTTTCCTCCAGATATTGTTCACCGATCTGCTGATCGACAAAGCCAAAATCAAATAACGCCGTCGGGAAATGTTTCTTCCAAATTTTCTCTATCCAGGAAATCGATTGATCGATCTTTGCAGCATCTGCCTTTAAAGTGACTCTTGAAAATCTTTCCCCAACGGGGTAGATTGCCAATGGCTGGATCGCTTCCTGTAAGGAATTAAAATGAAAATCATTCACCACACCCCTTACAATTCCTTTTTGTGTACCCATTTCAAATGGTTTCCCGATGGCGTTTTCAGGTTTTTGCCATCCAAATCTTTTTATTGCTTGTTCATTGAGGATGATCTGCCTGATAGTATCAGTTGAAGCGTTTGGACTAAAGTCACTGCCGGCCAGTAGCTTTATCCCGTGTACCGATATATAATTGGCGTCGACACGAAGACGCGAAGTATTTACCTGTAATGGATTTCCATTAGCATCCACGGTCTTTGATCCACCTTCTCCTAATCCTCCAATGATCAGTGAATTTGAAGTGGTGATCCCGGAGATCACCGGGTTGCTCATTATCTCATTTTTGAAGGCTGTGTAACCATTGAAAACCTCCGTGTTTCCATTCATTCTTAAGAATAGTAAGGCGTCTTTATCATAACCAAGATCTTTATTCTTTATAAATGACATTTGAGAATTAATGACAATGATTCCGCTAACCAATATGATAGTGATAACGAATTGCGAAACCAGCAATGATTTACGTAAGAAAACTCCTTTAGCACTTGTCTTAAAAGAACCTTTTAATATGCCAAAGGGCTTAAATCCTGAAATAACAAATGCCGGATAGACACCTGATAAAACGCCAAGTACTACTGTAACTCCTGCAAGAAAACTTATCAATAGGGGAGATTGAAATGGTGAAAAGCTTTTTCCTGTCAATTGAAAAAATAAAGGCTGAAGCAGGTAACAGGCGACCAGGGCGATCACCAGTGCAATAAATGCAGTGATGATTGCTTCCATTAAATACTGCCAGGTCAGCTGGCCTCTTACGGCTCCAACCACTTTTCTGATACCTACTTCCCTGGCGCGACTTACAGAACGGGCGGTGGCAAGATTCATATAATTAATACCGGCAAGAAGCAAAATAAGGAAGGCAATGGTGGAAAAAATATATACGTTAGTTATACTCCCGTTAACCCCGATTTCATACTGTAATTCTGATCGTAAATGAATATCGGAAAGTGGTTGTAATTGATAAAAATAAATTGACTTCCATATATTATACCGTTCACCAATATATTTTCCATAGAACTGCGTCATCTTTTCAGAAAATTTCTTATGGTCGACTCCTTTTTTTAGCAACAGGTATGTATAAAAACTCGCATCACCCCATCCATCCACAGTTAATACGTCGGGATTTGCCACTTCCACCGTTTTAAATGAAGCGATCATGTTGAAAGTGAAATGGGAATTCTTTGGTGCATCTGTCATGATCCCTGTCACCTTATATTGAGCGCCTAATCCTGCACTGTCAAACATGTTTATAGTAAGTACCTGGCCAATCGGATCATTTTCGCCAAAATATTTCCTGGCTGCAGATTGCGTTAACACGATTGTAAAAGGCTCGCTCAATGCGGTTGAAACATCTCCTCTTGTCAACTGAAAACTGAAAACATCAAAGAAGGATTGATCAGCTACCATAATAGCGTCGTCGAATAGTTGCTTATCTTTTAACCGAATGATCTCTCCCCGCAGATCCATTCTCACGGTATTCTCCACTTCCGCATAATCATCTTTCAACGCTTTAGCCATTGGCGCACTTGATACAGCGGATTCTGAAATACCTGATTCTGTTTTAGTGGTTCCCGTTAAGCGGACGATCCTATTGTAGTTCTTATTGAATTTATCATAGCTCAATTCATCAACAACCCAAACTGCAATAAAAGCAAAGCAGATCAACCCGGCAGAAAGACCAACAATATTTAATAGCGAATAAGTTTTGTTCTTTACCAGGCTACGCCATGTTTGTTTTAAATAATTTGTGATCATACTGATTGTTTTAATAATTATTCATTAATAATCATTAATCATTCACTCCGTCCGTAAAGAATTAACCGGATTCGCCAGCGCCGCTCTTATCGCCTGGAAGCTGACTGTCAGCAGTGCAATGAGCAAAGCAGCAATTCCTGCCAACGGAAATACCCACCATTCAATATGGATTCTGTATGCAAAATCCTCCAGCCATTTGTTCATTGCCCACCAGCCGAGAGGAAAAGCGATCAATGCGGCAATGATCACAAGACCAATAAACTCTTTTGATAATAATCTTACCACACTGCTTACACTTGCACCTAATACTTTTCGAATTCCAATTTCACGGGTCCGTCGCACAACGGTAAGCGTGGCCAGGCCAAACAGCCCCATGCACGCAATAAAAATGGAAAGTGCGGAAGCAAGTTTTACAATTGTACCGGTCCTTTGCTCCTCCCTGTATTGAGCAGCTATTGATTCATCAAGGAATCGATATTCAAATTCCTGGTCGGGTACAACTTTTGTCCAAACCTGTTTTAGTATGTTGAGGTTGGCTGCTAAATTCCCGGCTCGTAACCTTACTGATATCCTCGGTTGGAGCGGTGCGGCAAAATTGATATCATTTATTCGGCGGAAAAATGTATCCGGCTTTACTACCATCGCAAGAGGCTGTATAGGCGTATGCAATGATTGATAGTTGAAATCTTTTACTACACCGATTATTTGT
>JAICPX010000479.1 GCA_025929635.1 Chitinophagaceae bacterium | reverse complement strand
TGCCGGGGCAACTAATGTTACCGGGAGTATCTTATCAGTTAATTGGGCAACAGGTTTTAAATTTTTACAGGTAGAGATTGATCCTGCAGGTGGTACTTCATTTGTCAATCTTGGTACTTCACAACTTGCATCGGTGCCATATGCATTAAATGCATATGGCGCTAATCCCATTGGAAATGCGGGTGGTGATCTTTCGGGCACTTTTCCAAATCCCACTGTATCTAAATTATTAGGAAAACCGTTGAGCACAACAGTTCCCCCAGTTAATAGCGTTTTAGGATTCGATGGTGCAAATTGGGGTCCTGTTAGTCTACCAAACCATTGGCTGTCAAACGGAAATCATATCTATAATAGCAATTCAGGATTTGTAGGCATCGGAACGACTACCCCTTCCTCCAACCTTCACATAAAGGGTTCTCAGGAAGTATCCTTAGAACTTCAGGGAAATGTACCTTATATAAGATTTACAGATCCAACTGGCAATATTGAGGCTGCTATTGAGAATTTAAATAATGATCTTGGATTAAGCGCAAATGGAAGTATTAATTTCTTTACAAATAATTCAACCTCCATGAGCATTCGCAGTTCCGGAAATGTTGGTGTGGGCACACTTAATCCTGCTGCCAAATTACAAGTGGATGGCAATAACGAATTATTGAGACTGAGAAGTATTGGAGGATTGGGCTCTTTCATGAGTTTTTATAATGGGTCTACTTACAAAGGATTTTTCGGGAATGATGGAAATGATATGGAATTAGGAATGCCATCGGGAAATCCATCAGGCAATCTGAATTTTTATACTAATGGTAATAACAGGCTGAGTATCCTTAATAACGGCATTGCCAGATTTAATAAAAGTGATGAAGCGCTTAGATTAATTGGAAGCGACAGCTATATAAGTTTTTATAACGGGACCAGTTATAAAGGTTTTGTAGGTGCAACTGGTAATGATATTGAATTAGGTACTCCGAACAGTAACATCAATGGCAACATAGTCTTTTATACAAAGGGCGCTGCGCAAATGGTCGTACAAAATGACGGAAGAGTGAGGGTTGGGCCGTTAGGCTGTAACATTGGACTAGGTGGATCATACCCCCCTCCAAAATTCTCGGTGTTTGGCTCTTTGGGATTTAAGAAGGATTACCCAGACTACGCCGGTGAATGGGCCATAGCCTATAATGAAGATCGCCCGCCACCGAACAGTCCTCCGTACAACAGCTTAAAGTTCTATTACAATGGCGGCCTTAAAGCATGGATTGATGAAATAGACGGTGAATGGCACGATATATCAGATAGAAGGTTAAAAGAAAACTTTGAAAAGTATGGTTCCGTATTAAATGATATAAAAAAACTGGAAATACTGACTTATCATTATATAACGGACGAAACAAAAAAAAGGACCTTGGGGCTTGTTGCGCAAAATGTTCAACAATTTTTTCCGGAAATCATTTCATCAGGCAATAATGATATATTAGGTATCGCTTACGGAAAAACCGGGGTAATCGCCATCAAAGCAATTCAGGAGCAACAGGTGATAATCGAGGAACAACAAAAGAAAATTGAAACATTAGAAAAAAGATTGGCTGCATTGGAAAGTAAACTAAGATAAGCAGCAGCATTAAACTTAGTAACTTTAAAACATGCGTCATGCTATAACCCTTATATTTTTGTGGGCTCATGCTTTATCTGCCCAAATAGGTTTTTCTACTACAAATATGTATACCACCCAAAACGGGTTAAGTGATAATACAATCATTTGCATGATCCAGGATAGTCGCGGTTTTTTATGGATCGGTACCAAAGAAGGACTAAATCGTTTTGATGGATTTGAATTTAGAAAATTCTTTGCAACAAAAGACCCTATGAGCGGGCTTGCCAGTAATACTATATCCAGTTTACTCGAATACAATAAAGGGCAATTATTGATCGCTTCTACTAGTGGCCTCTCTGTTTTCAATACAACTGTTAACCGTTTTGAAAACGAAAAGATCAAAATCCAGGAAATCAAAGCCGGGTCGGGAACCGTAATTAATAGCCTTTACAAGGATAAGGATGGAAATATATGGATCAATCACAGTGGCGAACTGGATATACTTGACAGTAATCTTAATCATAAACATCGTTTTACCAATTTAACCTGGGCCAGACAATTAAAAGGGATTATTATCCGGAATAACAATTGGACTGTTGACAATCAAAAACGACTCTGGGTTTTTACAGATACATCGGGTATCCAGATCATTGACCTTTCACAAAAGAAAATATGGAATAAACAAAACAACCCGGATAGGTATCCTTTTTTTAGATTGGGATCTCTCCGTTCCGGGTGGTTTGATGAATCATCCAATACACTTTGGTATGCACCATGGGGTAGCGGCATTTACCTGTACGACCTTAAAAAAAATATCCAGCAGCACCAGGATTTTGGTTTTAACAGTATTGATGAATATCAATCTGTAAATGCGATGGTGAAAGCCGAGAAAGGAAAAATTCTTTGTGCAAACGGGCACGGATGTTATGTTGTTGATGCGGCTACATTGCAATACAATCGGGTTAATGAAGCAGCCAGGGTAATGGCTGGTCCCTCTGTTGATCTGAATTCATTGTCGATATTGAAAACTGTGGATAACCATTACTGGCTTGGGACAGAAAATGGCTTATTCCAGTTAGCTACTGAAGATGCTGTTTCAAACCGCCTGGCACTTACACAGGACGGAAAAAAAATCCCCGGGCTGGAATGTAATGACATGGTTCGGTCCTCTTCAGGCGATTTGTATCTCAGTAGTCTCACTCCATCATTTATTGAAGTAAATAAAGATCTGCAGTCTTCTGCCATCTATTCGATGGATAAAAAGGGGGTTATCATTTGTGTGCAGGAAGATAAAAGTGGTCGATTATGGGTGGGTACTTCAATAGGGTTCTACCAGTTTCATACGGATACAAAAAAATTTACTCAGCCGGGATGGCTGCACCCGGATCTTTACCATTCAATTATTAATACAGTGTATTGTGACCGGGATAATGTAACATGGATCGCGACCCGTGATCCGTTTGGAATTTATAAATGCTCGTTCACTGCAAATAAATGCGAAAAAATAAAAAATGAGGTAACGGATCAATTCGAAAAGATCGGCCTTTCGAGCCGGGTCTCTCATATTACAGAAAGTGACGAGCACATATGGATGGCTTCAAGATTGGGAGGAGGGCTGATCGGCTACCATAAAAAAACAGGGAAATGGGACATTTATCCGAAAAAAGAACGGCTCAGGAATCTATTGTCAAAAGGAATGATGTATTTGTACGCGGACAATAAAAACAATTTATGGCTTTCCGATGTATATGCTACAGGGCTTATACAATATGATTACAGCAACGACAGTGTAAGATTTTTTACACGAAATGATGGCTTGCCAAGTGATTTTATTAAGAGTGTATGTACCGATGGCACAAACAATTTCTGGATATTGACTCAACATGGTATAACCAAATTTAACTTTTCAACGGGAAAAGTAGTTTTCAATGACCTGTTGAGATCAAGATCGACGGGCCCTTTGAACTTCCTTGCTTTTGATTCCCTCACAAAAACTGTTATCGCCGCGTCTGAAAATGATCTCACATTTTACCCTGTTGAAAAATTCCAGGGC
>JAICPX010000291.1 GCA_025929635.1 Chitinophagaceae bacterium | reverse complement strand
TGTCAATGTACTTATTCCGGCATTCCCTGCCCGCCCGGGATTTATGTTTTGTAATCCCCTTATTTCAAGCGGCGTCGCCAGTGTATCATTTCCACAAACATTTTGAGTGATCAGTTCTACCATCTTCGGCCCTGCTGATAGATAAGTTTTTATAGGATGTCTTACCGTATCGCTGAGGTTGTCGCCGAATTTCCAGGTCCTGGTGTCATCAAATACCGACTCATTAGTAAAAAACGCTTTATTGCCTTCTATTCGATAAGTGAAATCTGACTGTGGTCCATAAATGCTGCATATGGTAAGCATTCTTGATTCCTGGTGACTCCATTCATCCCTTGCATTCTTAAACCGAATATGTATTTTATGCTGCCCGGGTGTGAGGTTGTTTAAAGTATCTGCTATAAGAACAGTTATGCTGTCACCAGCATTTGCAACCGAAAATGAATAACCACCTCCCGATGGCGGGATGGTGTCCCCAAAATAATATTCACCACCGATAATTTCTCTGTTCAAAGTATCAGCAATGGAGTTTTGAATAAATAATTTTCTGAATTCAGTGTGTCCCCATTCTCCATGCTGATTTCTAAATCGAACTCCTACTGAATGTGAGCCGATACCTAATGCTGTGATGTCAAGTGGAATATTTACATTAACTGAATTTGCGGGGCTGAACATAACACGTGTAGCATTACCAACACCGGGATCGGTGTTATAAAAATATTCTGCAGTGCCCGGCATGCTGTCAGTTGCATTGTATCCCACCGAGAGAATAAATAAATTTCGAAATTCAGCATGACCCCAAACCCCATTATTATTCCTGGCACGAATACCGACTTTATGTACTCCCGCAGACAGCCCGGTCACATTTATTGCCTGGTTAATAGAAACTGAGTCAGCCGGCGTTATCGTTAGCGGGTTTCCATTGCCGATGCCCGGGTCTGCGTTAAAAAAATATTCCATCTGTGGGATTGATTGCCCAAACAAATTTGTAATTGGCAAAAAATACAACAACAATAACCCGGCAAATGATTTCCGTACAGACATAATATATAAAAATTACTCAGGTTTAGTGGCTGTGGCATTCAGATTCACTGTGCCATTGGGAGGAACAATATTATTGACCAGTTGAAATCTTCGTACAACAGGGAGGTTCGGTTCCCCACTGTACCGGTAAGGTGCAACACCTCCCGTTAAACCAATATGCGTTCCGCCAATTCCATTATTCAGGGCTGGAGAACCCACATTCAATGCGGGGTCCCATGAGGAAGGATTCAATGGATTGCTTAAATTGAAAATCACATCGAGTTGAACAGCATTAACAAAAAGAGGATTCTGGTTTATGATACAATTATTGGCAGTTCCTGCAGCTCCTCCCGTCCATGACTGCAAATCAAAATTTGTCGAAGGACCTGAAATCTCGTAAGTAAGACAATTATTAAAGACATTCCCCGCGTTAGTGGAATTTTGCGCAAAAGCATAATGTATAAACATGCAATTATCGAAGCTGCAATCCCTGACGACATTAAATGTTGGTGTATTTTGACTATTGATACTCCCTATCTGGCAATTGGCAAAATTGACATTGTAATTATCGTTAAAGAAATAAATAAGAGAATTCTTTACAAGGAAACCTGTTGTTGCGGGTTGAACACCTGTGCAGCCTGTATTGTAATGCAACGTAAAACTGTGTATAATGCAATTTTCAATGAGCCAGTTATTTAAAGCGCCATTGCAGTTTATTGCATCGCCTGCATTTAATTTCAAATTAATATCACTACTCAACTGGCAGTTCTTTAAAGTGATATTACTATAGCTGAATGCGGCAGTGGTAAATGGAATAAAGCGGACAAAGGTGATGCCATCGATCGTCACATTGCTGACATTGTTGTTCAGCCTGATGAGTCCCATCCTTGAGTGATGAAAAAATTCCTTACGGGCATTAAAGCCATTGCCAATAATAGTAATCGATTTGTCTATGGTAAGATCTCCATAACTCGCCGAGCTGCCATATACATAAATGGTATCTCCTGCCGCAGCAGCGGTAAACGCGGCAGGTACAGTTGTGTATTGTGCCGGTTTATTCGGATCATTGCTTACCGTCAATACATTGGCTTGCGCAACATGAATAGACGCAATCAGCAGCACCGCGAAAATTTTCCCTTTCATAACTGTTAGTTTTAGAAAGAAAGTTCCTGCAGTGAAGAAATAAAAACAATACTCCAATGGAGTATTTCATTAAATTAAGGCTCAGGCAAAACCTTGCTGACGGGCTTTAAGAATAGCCTCGCTGCGACTGGCTACGTGAAGTTTTTTGTATATTTTTCTTACATGGGTACGCACGGTCTCATAACTGATAAAATTTTTTTCAGCAATGCTGCGATAATTATTTCCCTCTACCATTAAATGTAATATTTGCTTTTCCCGGGCGCTGAGATTATAATCATTATTTTCTGGCGCCACGAGTAAAACATTTTTCCCGGAAAAAAACCGGAGTACATTTTTGGCCACCGAGGGGCTCATCGGTGCCCCGTCATTGTACACTTCCTGTATGGCCTCGAGTTGTTTTGCTGGCGAATCATTTTTTAATATATAACCGGTGGCGCCTGCACAAAGTGCCTGGAAAATCTTATCGCTGTCGTTAAAAACAGTTTGAATAAGAATTTTTATTTCGGGAAATTTTTCTTTGATGATCGCAGTGGCTTTGATCCCATTTAGTCCCGGCATTTCAATATCCATTAATACAACGTCCGGGTTGGCCTGACGGATGTTCAACAATGCATTGTTACAATCCGGAAATGCCCCACAACAACAATAGCCGGCGGTGCCGTTTATTATCGTCTGCAATGCATCGCGTACCAGTTTATTGTCTTCAAAGATTGCGACCCTAATTTCCATTTGTTATTCAATAGTCTGACAGGATATATTACCACGCAATACTCCATCAGGTGATTTTATGTTCCAGAATTATCGAGGTACCAAGTCCGGGTGCCGTAATGATCTTTAAATCACTGCCAATTTCCCGGGCCCTTTGTTGCATATTTAGTAATCCATTTCCAGTTTTGGTATGGCCACGGTCAAACCCTTTTCCATTGTCTTTAACTTCAAAACTAACCTGGTGATCATTCAATATCACATTTAATTCTAGCAATGAGCAACCGCTATACTTTACAGCGTTATTCACAGCTTCTTTGCACAAGAGATAAATATTCTTCCTGGTCTCCATTGATAATTTCAACCCTTTAAGATTTTCTGCCAAATAAGTGCGGATATAAATGTTTTTTGCATTCGCCATGCCAATAGAATATTCCTGGAGTCTGTGGATCATTTTTTCGAGGGAATCATGCTCCGGGTTGACAACCCATACAATATCTCCAAGTTTGGTTACCATTTCACTTGCGGTTTGCTGTATCACATCAAGCGAATGTTCGACAACTTTCTTTTCTTTAGTCGCGAGTTGTTGTCGGGTTAGATGGCTATACATGGCAATTCCACTTAGTGTGGCGCCTACTTCATCATGAAGATCTTGTGAAATCTTTGTACGAAGATAGAGTAACTTTTTAAGTTGACTGATGCGATTGCGATACAATAAAAAAATGCCAAATAAAACTGTCGCAATACAAGTCGAGTAAAACCACCAGGTTTGCCAGAAAGCAGGCATTATTCGAATAATTAATGGGCGCGAATAATGGATCCATTGACCGTTCATTCCCGCTGCCTTCACAATAAATTTATATGTTCCGGGAGGAACGTTAGTATAATCGGCGGCTTTGGGTTTTTTGACAAAGATCCAGTTTTTGTCGAATCCCTCTAACATATATGCATACTGAACTTCTTCGTCAGGATTTGTTTTCGAAACAGAAAACTCAAAAGAAAAAAAATTCTGATCATGATCCAGTCTCAATTTATTCTCAAGACCGGCAAGCGGAAATGATTTATCAAAAATTCTAAGTTCACTTATAACCAATTTATCCGGCTGGTTTAATCGATGAAGTTTGTCGGGGTAAAAAATCACCATTCGGGCGTGGTCAAACGCCAAAATACTACCATCTTCCAAAACTATACAGTTACTCCAAAAATCATTTTTACCCAACCCTATTTCATTGCCTGGATTTACAATTATCTTTCCGTTGTCCTGCAAAACATTTATTCCGTCACCTGTCGAAATCCACAGGTCAGACCGTTTGTCTAAAACAATAGCGTTAATAAAATTACTTTTTAATCCATCACTTTGGTTAATGTTGGAAAAGTTGGCATTCTTATCCCTTATGTAGATTCCTCCGCCGAAAGTGCCAAGCCATAACCTGTCTTGTTTATCAAAGCCAAAACAATTAATAGTATTTGCTATCATCCGGCGTGCACCGGTTTCCTGGGGCATAAAAAAATTTGTGATCCTGTCATCATAGGTGTCCACTTCAGCAAACCCGTTTCCATTGTTATAACCAAGAAGGAAAGTTTTACCGTCACTCAGAAGACCTGATGTATTTATTATATTATCATATCGTAGTCCGGTGTCCGCAGCTGTTTTATTCTGTCTAAAATGTTTTAACAATGTAAGGTCATAATTGAATTTGTATAAACCGCCGGACCATGTGGCTATCCATAATTGGTTCTTCTTATCGACTACAAAACTGGCTCGACTAGTATATAAAACTTTAACCTTTTCTATCCGATCATTGATATGGTTATATCGGTAAATCCTTCCTGCAGTAGAGATAAACAGTACAGAATCTCCAAATGGAAGAATTCCGTTGATCTCTTTAAGAAACTCCCGCCGCTGTAATTTTATGAAGGAAAAATCATGCGTGTTAAGCCGGTATACTCCCGTTCTTGATCGCAGCCAGACCAGCTTCGAATTTCCATGGCCTAATTTTGCTTCAGTGAAAGAAACAGGCAGATTAGTTGAAGAGTTTACCGGCAAAGGAATATAAGATTTGTTTTGCCTCAGAGGATTATATATGCTGATGCCTGCCGGTGAACAAAACCAATAATTACCCTTCTTTTCAACAAAAAGGTTGCCTACTGATGACGAAAGAGGTGACTGGTGATGGACCTTTGACAATATCGTAGAATCCAAGACACCTGAAGATGGATCAAATACTTGCGCTGGTTTACTCCAATAGAAAAGCCAAATCCTGTTTTTTTCATCACAAACCAGTCGTCTAGGGCTTGCAGTTAAAGATATTTGAGATTTAGACAGCCCACCGCTTTGCAGGTCAAACTGTAGAAGCTCTTTACCTGCATAATTAGCAAACCATAAACGGCCAAAATCGTCAAGAGCGATCATGCTGCCGGTAGAATAATCGAATATCTTCCAATCATATGGATTATGATCTCTGTAGTAAAATGTTTCTTTTTTCCTGTCAAGAAAGACAAAGCCTTTCGATGATGATCCCCAAATACCCTCTCTTTTATGATCATACTTCAATTGATATATTTGTCCTGCAAAAAAATTTTCCTTTTGTCCTGTATTGCTAAAAAACGCATCCAGTCTATTGTTATGAATATCATATCTCCATAATCCATAAGTGCCGATCCATATGTTTCCATCTTTATCTTTGATCAAATCCCTTATCCAATTCAACCGGTCAGTAACGTATTCCGAATGGAGAAGAAAGATGCGTTGGAATTTATCTTCCTTTTTTTTGTAACAATTAAGCCCGTATAAAGTGCCCACCCAAATATCTCCATTATCATCCTCAATCAAACTGGTGCAGTGGTTATGGGAAAGCGAATTCGAATCCACACTATTACTATAAAAAGATCTAATATTGGTCCCATCAAAACGATTCAGACCATTTTGCGTAGCAATCCAGTACAACCCCTCACTATCCTGTATTACTGCTTCAACATTTGAAGAAGACAGCCCATGTTTCTTTTCAAGGTGATGGAAAATTGCCCCCTTATGCTGTCCGGGACTTATTGAGTAGATCAGTAAGACAGCTATAACCAAAAGATATTTTCTGGATGTAAAACTCATAATTGAGCAGTCATAAAAACGACCATTCAATTTACGAATATATTAGAACAACAATAAATCCCTCATGGCATAGTATGAACACCAGTCGATCTTTGAGCGTTATTCTTTAC
>JAICPX010000445.1 GCA_025929635.1 Chitinophagaceae bacterium | reverse complement strand
CAGCTTACATCATATGAACTATCGATCACTTCACGCCGGGTAGCAGCAGGTTCACCGATATAATGATCTTTTATCGTTTTTACTTTTGAAAGTTTTTTTAACCCTTCAATGAGTTTTGTTTTATCTTCTTTGTTCCCCGCATTCTTCAGCCAGAAATAAACGTGATGTATAAACATTCCTTTTTTTTGAGCGAAGATAGTGGTTGACCTTAATGAGGCAACAAATGGTATCGTCAATGCGATGCCGCCTAAAAAGCTACGACGTGAAGACATGTTGATTTTTTTCCGAACTTAATTGTTCTTTACAACATAAAAAAACAAACCATGAACAGGAATTCAATACTCTGGTCCCGGCAGTGCTCCCGATGCTCCCTGGCATCTATAGCGCCTGCCCTGATTACCTGTGTTGGTTTTGTCGTCATGGCTGTTGCTTTTTTGAACTTGCTCATCGGATGAGTTTCCCGGCAAGCCCACTTATTACCATTTGTTGGTAAGAATTTTCACCTTTTATACAATTTTCACATTTCGGGCGAAATTTTTGTCTTAATTTTTGATGGTGAAAATACTTCCCGTATTAACTCTTTTACTGACCGCGCTCACTGTTCAATCCGTTGCCCAGGACATCAGCGGTTATTGGAAAGGGACGCTTAGCATGCGGGGTTGTTTTCCCGAAAATAATATTGAGCTCCAAATAAACGGTAAAGGAGAAATTGTTGCAGGTGATTCTTACCACTACCAGGATATTGATAATTACGTAAAGAAAAATTTCAAAGGCAAGTTTGACAGGGAAACAAAGAAATTAAGTGTGCAGGAAGGCATCGTTACAACCTATCATATACCTCAACGTTGCGTGATCTGTGTAAAGAACTTTGAACTTGTTTACAGTCGTGAAGGAAAAGTAGAAACGCTGAAAGGATACTGGAATGGAAATGTATTGGGGACTCTACAAAGTTGTGATGGCGGTTCAATCGTCTTAACGAGAATAAAAGAATCTGCATTTAAAGAAATACCCGAGATAAAAGTCGATACCGGTACAATCAGGCTGGACTTCTATGATAATGCCCAGGTCGACGGCGACTCGATCACTGTTTTGGTCAACAAACAAGTTGTATTGACTCATCAACGACTCAGTGCAAAACCGCTTACTACTTATGTTAGAATCGACCTGAACAATACTTTCCACGAGATAGAAATGGTAGCTGAGAACCTGGGAAGCATTCCTCCCAACACGGCCATTCTGATAATTACTGCTGGAAAGAACCGCCACCTGTTGTCATTAAGTTCTTCCGAAACAAAAAGTGCCAGGGTCAGGATCGTTTTTGACCAGGAAGTTTCTAAGTCGGAACAGACAGTAGCGTCTGTGATCAAAGAAGAGGATAACTAACAAATTGAGTTAATCACATTCTATTCACACATTCCCGATCGCATTCTTTTGAACGTCCAAAGCACCTCACTATTAAGTAGTTTTACAGCATATCAAATATTCACCTCATGCGCAATATCCTTAGTGACCGCCGAACCATGCTGTTTGTGTGTCTTTGTTTTTCAATCAATTTTCTGTCGGCCCAATCAAGTTTAAAGCTAAAATATAATAACTCTACCGTTTATACAGGTATAGAAGTCGGATCTAAAGGTGTAAAGATGAGTTTAGTTGAGTTGGGAAAAAATGCCCAGTCAAATGGTGCGTTCAACATCTTAAAAGATACCTCGGTAAATACCGACTTCATTTCTTTTAATGACCCGACATTTTCAGCGACACTGGATGCTCTTTACGGTTTATACACAAAAGCACAGGGAGACTATAAGATCCCTGGAAAAAGGATCTTTACTGCCATAAGCAGTGGTGTCAAAATGCAGGCTGAGAAAGATGCAAAAAATGAATGGGTAAAAAGATTGATCGATTCATTCAGGGTAAGGGTCAACGAGCCTGCAAGGGATGTCGCGGTGATTGATGTAAAACAGGAAGCATTTCTTTCACATCTCGGAATTGTTCCTGAATCGAGAAGATATTCCACGTTTCTTATCGATATTGGAAGTGGTAATACCAAGGGCGGGTATTTCCCTTATGGAAATACGAAAGACTTTTACCTGTTCCAGTTGAATTGGGGAACCAAGAGCACAGCCAATGCTACTGAAAAAAGGATGGAAGATGATAACAGCCTCAGTAATTATCAAAAACAACTGACCAGGGTATTGGCACAGGCAGAAAATGCCGATATCGTTTATTCGGTGAATGCAAGTGGCGCCTATCCTTTGAGCGATTATATCGCCTTTAGCGGTGGTGCTGCATGGGCGGCCGCTAACCTGATGCATCCGGAATTAGTAGATAATGCTGTTGTTCCTGTAACATTTGATGAGGTCGTTAAGTTTTACGAAAAACTTTATGTCAACTTTTCATCATACTCTCCGGTAAACCTGGCAAAAGCAGGAACTGATGACGCAGAAAAAGCCGCGATCATAAAAGCTGCGAAAACGGTTCATGGCGTATTTGATCAAAAGTCATTAATGAGCGGAGCCGGTTTATTAATGAAGATCATGAGGCAGTTTGCTTCTATCTATGAAACCAAACAATTCTATTTAGTAAAGAATGGTCAGGTAGGTTGGATCTCGGCATATGTTGATCAAAACCAAAAATAAATCTGATCAGTAGCTTAATACGTATTCCACTCCGGCTGCGGAGTGGATTTTTACTGTGTCAAACAACCGGATAGCACAATCGGATTGATTTATTAAACTCGGAATTTCGGTACAACCCAGAATAATGCCCTCAGCGCCTCTTTGCTTTAGTTTTGAAATAATATCGAGGTAAGCAGTTTTTGTTTGAGCCGAAAAAATATTCTTGCTGAACTCGTAATAGATCGTATAATTTATGAACTCCACATCGTCTTGTTCGGGTATAATAGTTTCAATTCCATATTTGGCTAAATGATCGCTGTAAAAGCCTGACTGCATAGTGTAACGTGTTCCCAACAAGCCCACCTTTTTCATATCATGGCCACGAATATCTTTAGCTACAGCTTCAGCAACGTGGATAATTGGAATTTTAATTGCGGCCTGCACTTCATCGGCAACTTTGTGCATTGTATTGGCACCAAGCAAAAGACAAGCGGCTCCCGCATCTTCAATTTTCCTGGCTGCATCGCACATCATGACCGAGATCTTGTCCCAATCCTCCGCTTCAGTCAGCACCTTAATCTCACCAAAATTCACTGAATACATGATGATCTTTGCTGCTTCAGCATCGCCAAGTTTTTCATTGGCCAGTTCATTCATGTAACGATAATATTCGATAGTGGATACATAAGTCAGTCCGCCAATAATACCGATAGGTTTCATTGGTTAAAATTATGGTTATGATGACTCATGGGGAAACATTTACCCACCTGTTGATAAAATACTTTCGCATTTCGAAATTTATATGCTTTAATTTTGCTCATTCAATCGTAAACCCAAACATTACACTTATGAAAAAGATCTTTTGCTCTTTGCTGATTGCTGCCGTCTCGATCTCGATGATTCCACTACCTGCTCTTGCTTCTTCATTACCCGGTGGCGGGGAACCTGATCCCGGAACTGTAAAGGCTGCGTTGGCCGAGTTCAAAAATCTCTCAAAAAAGGAAAGAAAAGAACGGGTAAAAGAAGTAAAGAAAACGTGGAAACTTTTCAAGAAGGAAAACAAAGGGGACAAATCCAAAAAGGTTGACATGGTAGTTTTGATCATCCTTGCGATATTGCTACCACCGCTTGCCGTTTACCTTCACCAGGGTGAAATAAATGGAAAATTCTGGTTGAGCCTGTTACTCTGGTTCCTCTTCATTTTGCCAGGGGTTATCTATGCATTACTGGTAGTAACCGATAGCATTTAAAGTATTTTCTTTTAAAAAGGAAAGTCTCCCACGACCGGGAGACTTTTTTATGATTGCTTACCATGTGAAGTTATAAGATGATCACTCGTTGATTGGCGCCATTATTCCATGTCAACAGGGCCTTGTTATCGCATTGACCATTATTAGGAATACCAT
>JAICPX010000352.1 GCA_025929635.1 Chitinophagaceae bacterium | reverse complement strand
AATGATCTTCAACCGTCGTAACTGCTGACTTTACCGAACTATGGGCTATTTACTAATGGATCGGATATGATGCAAGTGTGGAAGAATGTACACAAAACAATGAAGGAACAAAAAATTCAATGTTGCTGCAGGTTACAAAGAAGAATTTACCGGAAGAAGTTTTTTTCCCGGGGGTGTATATGGCCACCCTTTGATACACGTTTATACATTCTCTCTGTGAAACGATTATAGTATTTATATGGGGACTTGTCTTTAAGAAGATCCCCGTCGCCAATCGGGACATTTGTTTTATTGCATCCTTTTTGTAATGTTAAGTCAGCATTAGTCGAAGGCTATAGCGGCTTTACGCAACCATCCCCTATTTCAATAGGGGTTTTTGCATTTTATTGATGGCTTTGTCACTGGCTCTATCTACAACAAAAATTTAGAGGCTTATTGGTTTTTAAGATTATTCCTGATGAGATCAATCGCTTCATCTATCTCTTTCTTCAGGCCAGGCAACAGTTGTCGCATTTCTTCGTATGCGTTTTGTGCGGCCAATATCTCTATACGGGCTGCCAGCTTGGTTGCAGCGTACATTTCCATTGTCAGCAACGAACTTCGCAACCCGTGACAGATCCATTTTATTTCCTCAGCATTCCTGCCTTGAAAGGCAAAATCAAGTTTTATTAAAAGTGGAGGGATCTCTTCATTAAAAAGATTCAGGCAAGTAGTAATTACTTTCCTGCTTCCGCCCAGTTTGTTCAGTAATTCTTCATAACCAACCTTAAAATTGACCTGCTGTGGTGCCGCTTCATTGCCATTTGATCTCGCAGATCCATTCTTATGAAGCCTGGTTATTGTCGAGAGTAAATGCTTCATGTTAATAGGTTTGCTGAGATAATCATCCATTCCTGAATCAATACATTTTTGACGGTCTCCGGCAAGTGCGTTTGCCGTTAGTCCTATGATTGGAATATGTGGAAGCCACGGTTCGTGCATTTGTCTAATTTTTTGCGTGGCTTCGTATCCATTCATAGCAGGCATTTGAACGTCCATCAGCACAAGATCAAATAGTTCTTTTTGCACCGCTTTTACGGCCTCTTCTCCATTGCTTGCTATTCGGACATCATATCCTTGTTTTGTCAACATGGTTAGTGCAACTTCCTGGTTGACCTTATTATCTTCTGCCAACAGTATCTTAAGAGTTTCTTTTGTTGTAGCTGCCACTTCAGTTGGCCCAGTCTGGGCAAACTCAGAATCCCCCCCGGTTTCAACTTTATTGCGAGACAGCATTTTCTGAATGCTTCCAAGCAGATCTGTTTGATCGAAAGGTTTTGAGAAAAACTCTGTAATTCCCATCTGGGCAAACTGTTGTCTGTCACTTATTTTTTGTGACATGGTAACGACTATTATTTCCGTCCCGCTTAACAGATCATCCTGCTTTATAGTTTGGGCAACATCAAAACCATTGATTTGCCCGGGCAATGTGATGTCGAGAATAACCAGGTCGTAACGGTGCTTATTTCGTACGGCGCGGGTCAATTCCATCAGCGCATCTTTACCGTTCGCCACTGCAGAAGTTTTCATTTTAAAATGTCTTAGCATTTCAGTCAGGTATTCACATGTCGATTTGTTGTCTTCCACTATCAGAACACGTTTATTTTCCAGGATCTCGGTCGAAACAGAACGCGATAATTCTTTAGTGGGATCAATCCTGAACTTAGCTGTAAAATGAAATGAGCTTCCGTATAGTTCCTTACTTTCAGCCCAAATCGTTCCATTCATTAATTCGACAAGCCTCTTGGTAATGGCAAGGCCAAGACCTGTACCACCATATTTACGGCTTGTTGAGGCGTCTGCCTGGGTAAACTTGTCAAAGATCATTGATAGTTTATCCTCCGGTATGCCGATACCGGTATCCGAAACTATAAAATGAAGAACAGCTTCATCTTTACTAACTGATTGGGATTTGACTTTTATAGTTACTTCACCTTTCTCAGTGAACTTAATGGCATTTCCTGCGAGGTTTATGATGATCTGTTGTAAACGCAAAGCATCGCCGACCAGATTATCAGGAACATTTTGATCGATCTGGCATATAAATTCAAGATCTTTTTCGGAAGCCTGCAGACCAAGTGCCTGCAATGTCCTGGGAAACTCTTCCCGCAATGAAAACGGGGTAGCGGAAAATTCCAACCGTCCCGCCTCAATTTTTGAAAAATCAAGTATATCATTGATAAGGCCAAGAAGAGTTTCAGAAGAAGATTTCACTATGTTGAGGTAGTATTTTTGTTCGGCGGTAAGATTCGTTTCCAAAGTCATGTCTGTCATTCCTATGATCCCGTTTAGTGGAGTACGGATCTCGTGACTCATATTTGCAAGGAAGTCGCTTTTGGCTTTTGCCGATTCTTCAGCTTTTTCTTTAGCAAGAATCAATTCCTGTTCAGCATTTTTTAATTCAGATAGGTCGGTCATTGTACCAACACATCTTGAAGGAAGCCCATTTTCTAAATAAGTAATTACGCATCGATCAAGTATATAGGCATAAGTGCCATCGGCCCGCTGAAAACGGTATTCTGTGGACCATGTATCCCTTTGCTGATTTGTTGCTTCACGAATCGAATTAATTACGCGGTACCTTTCATCGGGATGAAGCCTTTCTTTCCACCAGTCTGCTGTGACTATATTACTATTTTGTGCGGGGTAGCCGAACCCGATGAATTGTTGATCATTAGCCCAACCCACATTCGTTTGCATATCCCAATCGTAGATCACATCCTTTGTTGCTTTGGCCGCCCACTGAAATCGTTGCTCACTTTTTTTGATGGCTTGTTGCGCCTCTTTGCGTTCGGTGATATCCAGCCAGGTTCCTACCATCTCTTTATGGTTGCCTTTTTCATCCCGGACCAGGATCATTTTATTGTAAATCCAGCACCATGAGCCATTCTTATGCCGGACCCGGAATTCATTTTCAAAGGACCCTTGTTCATATAATTTATGTACAATGCTAAAAAGATTTACTGCATCGTCCGGGTGGAGGATTTGTTGCCAGAAACATGGTTGTTTAAAATCACCCGGCTCATAACCCAGGATGTTTTTGACATTGTTGCTAATGTAATTGGTCCCTGAATTTCCATCGGGCGGTGCAGTATATAAAATAGTGGCACTGTTCGACAGTATCATTTCCAGGTGCTGCTGCGAAGAATGCAGATGACTTTCTGTTTCTGAATGCTTTTGGTTAAGTTTTCTGTACCGGATCGTACGTCGCATAGCATATAAGGCCAGCAAAAAAGCAACTATGAAGCCATAGACAACAAATTCTTCAACGCCAGAATCCTTATTATTATAGGCCCATTGAATAACCAAACTGTCAAAATCAGTTAACCATTCTATGAGCATCACCAGGATGGCAACAGCAGAAATTAAAATAAAATCCAATAATAGCGATGGTGTAATTCGCGGCCTGAAAGCCCGGTTTCTCACGGTGGACATAGCTTGTAATTATTAAATACAGGTTCAATATGCGCTGCAAAACGATATTCCTTTATGACATTATACATAGTTGTGTCACAATATGTCAATAAAACGGCTTTACCAGCGTAAACCCTTAACGGGTGTAAGAAAATTTCAGTGAGTTTTGATCACGTTGGTGAGAAGTTATTTTGGATAGAGACCGGTATGGAAATTATTCTTCTTATCAAAGAACATATCGACCAATCGACAATTAGTGCTATGAAAATAAGCTGATGGAATAAGGTGAACTTATGGAACATTGATTGGAACATTTGACTTTTAACCCGCCAGGAATATTGTTTAAACTATTTCGGAAGATCATTCAATTGTTTAATCAACTTAGTTGTAACGGTATTTTATTGGTGATAAACCTGACAAAACAACAAGGGGAATTAACGACTGCGGTCTGATAGTTGTTTATCATAGTCAAAACAATATAATATGAAAAAGACATTATTATTTATATCCGTCGCCACCATGCTTGTATTTACCGCCTGTAAGCAGCAACGGTACTACGATCTGACCGCGGGTGAGTATGTTGACCTGGAAAAGGATGAAAAGACTGGCCTGATGGTTAGAGCCGATACCCGCGAACCGGTGCAGATGTATGTGGACACGCGGACAAAGGATACGATCTACGGTCCAACCGGTACTGTTATCAATGGGTTTATTGTGAAGACCGGTGATGGAAAGTATAAGTTTGATGAGGAAGAATTTAAATTAAAAAACGGAGATCTTAAGCTTAAAATAGAAGGAGATGAAGCAAAGCTTAAGACCGATGATAAAAAAGTAAAGAATGATGATGAAGAGAAGAAAACAAAATATGATAATTAAAGTTTTTTCTCTTTATAAGGAATTCGGGCTCTCTTTTTTAAGGGGAGCCCGAATTTATTTAGGTGGATCAGGATAATCAGGGAAAACAGGAAATGCATATTGATTTTGTGTAGGTTTGTAATTGATGCCTGGCCCATCATGGATTTCCTTAAACTACTTAATAGTTGCTATAAATAATTTTTTCTCACACTCCCATTATGAGAACAAGCGCAAAGACGAAACAGGGGAATCTTTTTTTGCCCATGCTCCCGATCCAACGGTTTGTCATCAGTGTATCACTCGCTGGTATCATGTATTTGTTGTTATTATCATCTCATCTTGAAGTGATGATAAAAATAATGATCGCATGGTCGGTCTTTGCATTGTCATATATCATTACAAGTTGTATTGTTTTTTTTTCACAAAGTTCCCAGGACATCCGCAAACATTCCAAACAGGAAGATGGCAGCCGCATCTATGTATTTTTTCTCGTTGTGTTCACTTCTTTTGCAAGTTTGTTTGCCGTCCTGTTATTAATGTCATCCCGAAATACAAGCGATACGCCGCAAATGATCTTTATCCCGGTAGCCGTGTCCAGTATGTTATTTTCCTGGTTGATGGTACACACCATTTTTGCATTTCACTATGCTCATCTTTATTATAGTGATGATACAGGAGATTCAACCAAACATGCCGAAGGGTTGGAATTTCCGCGGGAAAAGAAACCTGATTATATCGACTTTGTTTATTTCTCATTCGTGATCGGAATGACCTTCCAGGTCTCGGATACTGCTGTTACCTCAAGATCGATCAGGCGGACGGTACTATTGCACGGACTGCTTTCTTTTGGTCTCAATGCATTCGTAGTGGCGCTGACGATAAACCTCATT
>JAICPX010000557.1 GCA_025929635.1 Chitinophagaceae bacterium | reverse complement strand
TCCTGCTGATACTTCATAGTTAGTAATTTGTGCTGCAAAAATAGGCGTTCAGCAGTTAAATTGAGCTTATTTTATCAACTGTGAGAAATATTTTTTCCCTTTTACAAAATGCTGCCAGACAACGTTGCCTTTATATAATCCCGACAATTCCCCTGTTTTTTTTACAGGGAATACACTTTGATTTTTTCGGAACAGCGCCCACTTTACAAAAGCTAAATGGGCCCGCAGAATTGCAAGAAAATAACCGCCATCGCCAATGAAAAGACCTTTCCATGCGGACACCATATCAAGAAAAATACGGAAAGGGATCTTCCACCATTTTTGTGACCAGCGAAGATTTTTATATAACATGATCTGGTTGTTCCTGAAATTAAGATAGGTCTTAAGCGAATTACCACGCGGCAATGTACCACCACCGACATGGTAAACAACTGAAGAAGGACAAGCAAATAGTTTATACCCTGCAAGCTGCATTCGCCAGCAGAGATCGATCTCCTCCTGGTGAGCAAAAAAGTAGTTATCAAACCCCTTTACTTCATGAAAAACCTTACTTTTTACAACCATGGCTGCACCTGTAACCCAAAATACCTGCTCTGTTGAATCGTATTGACCCTTATCTTCTTCACATACATCGAAGATGCGGCCTCTTGCGAATGGGTAACCAAAACTATCGAGCCAGCCGCCGGCACCACCGGCATATTCAAATAAATTCCGGTTGGCATATGAAAGCAGTTTGGGCTGACATGCCGCATTAAGATCATCTTTTTCCAATAACTCAATTATTGGTTGTAACCAGCCCGGATTGGCTTCTATATCTGAATTAATAAGCGCATAGTAATCGGCTTCCACCTGTTGCAATGAGAGATTATAGCCTTTTGCGAAGCCATGATTTTTCTCTAACCGGATCAATCTTACTTTCGGAAAATTGTTTTTTATAAAAGCAACGGAATCATCCTGTGAGCCATTATCAGATACGATCACTTCATAATTGACATAATCGGTTGCAAGTACAGAAGGCAAAAATTTTTCTAAATAGTTCCGGCCGTTCCAGTTAAGAATAACGATAGCAACTTTAGGTGATCTGCTCAATGGTGCTGAAATATTTGTTCAAAAATAAGGGAAGGGAGGCAGTTGGCAGTGGGCAGACAGCAGTCGATACTCGGTAGTCGATAGTTATTAGTCATTAGTTAATTAGAACATAGCAAGGGAACAAAACCTTAGGTTTTTTCAGTTTTAGTTCTATTGCAGTTAAATTCGTGAAATGATTCAACAGATTTTTAACTGGAGAATACTCCTTGCTTTGATCGCTATTGGAATTGTAACAAGCACCATCTTTTATTCACGATATGTAGCAAGAAAAATTGCAAGAGAAGAAAGAAACCGTGTCGCGTCTTTTGGCGAATCACTGAAAATGAAAGCAACCTCGAATGATCCTGAGATCATCGCATTTACCAGTCAAATTGCTGTTGACAATGATGATATACCGATCATTGAAACGGACGAAAGAAACAACCCAACCGGTCTGTATACTAACCTGGATTCAAACCTGGTGATAAAAGACACAAGCTATCTGAGAAAAATGGTTGAAAAATTCGCAAACTCAAATCCGCCGGTGCAGGTCGAGATCACCAAGCAACCCTTGTCTTTCAATAAATACTTTTATGGCCCATCAAGACTACAAACAGAGGTTCGATACTATCCAATCATTCAGCTCGTGATCGTAGGGTTATTTATCCTTATTACATTACTTGCCTTGAGAAGTAGTTACCGTTCTGTACAAAACCAGGTATGGGCGGGCATGGCTAAAGAAACGGCACATCAATTGGGCACACCGGTGTCCTCATTGCGCGGCTGGGTGGAGATGCTGAAACAAACCGAGAATAATAAATTGGTTTCCGAACTGGAAAAAGATGTTGGAAGACTGGAACTGGTGAGTGACAGGTTTGGAAAGATCGGAAGTAAGCCGCAATTGGAAAAACGGGAGATCATTGGCCAGGTGACTACGATGGTTGATTACATGAAAAAAAGAGCACCGGGAAAAGTGAATTTTAATATTACGCATGGAAATGAAAAAGAAATTTATGCCAGCATATCACCGCCTTTATTTGATTGGGTGATTGAGAATTTATTAAAAAACTCGCTTGATGCAATGGAAGGAACGGGAAGCATAAAGATCAATATCGACAACCTGGACGATAAAGTCCAGATTGATCTCGCTGATACAGGCAAAGGCATTCCGCTAACGATGCAGCGCAAAGTATTCAAGCCTGGTTATACAACAAAAAAAAGAGGCTGGGGACTTGGCCTTAGCCTGTCGAAACGGATCATTGAGCAGTATCATAAGGGGCAAATCTTTGTTAAGAGTTCAGAGCCTGGAAAAGGAACAACATTCAGAATTGTACTCAGGAAGTAATCTCCTAAATTTGCAGTCCCTATTTATTTGAGATTTGAAATTTAAGATTTGAAATTTCAAGGTTGAGGTTCATAATTTCAAATATCAAATTTCAAATATTTAATTTAATGGTTTGCCCGGGTGGCGAAATTGGTAGACGCACTACTTTGAGGTGGTAGCGCTGGAAACGGCGTGCTGGTTCGAATCCAGTCTCGGGCACAAAGACCCTCAGCGATAGCTGGGGTTTTTTATTTGGAAGCGTTGCGAGCAAGCTCGCATAAGCGGACAAATAAAAAACCCTGGAGCCGCGACAGCGGCGAGGGTTTTTGGGTAAGACCAAATACTTAATGGATCTTGGAATAATCAGTCTCGGGCACAAAGACCCTCAGCGATAGCTGGGGTTTTTTTATTTGATCATTTGATAGCGCAACGATTATACTGTCAACAAACTACACCCTCTCAAATCACTCCCATCCATTCT
>JAICPX010000233.1 GCA_025929635.1 Chitinophagaceae bacterium | reverse complement strand
ATTCAAAATGGGTTTTTTTAGTAATCTAAGCAGGATTTTTTCAGGATAAGGGGTAATTTTTTTTTATGAAAAGATCGTCTTACATCTGGGTTCCTCGAAAGAATCAGAATTGTACTAATCGGTTTTGGACGCGGTAAAATTTTTATTAGTAAATTTATAAAAAGAGATGTTGAGAATTTTTACCACCTTTTTTCTTTGTCTCCCCATCTTTTCTTTCCCGCAGGACTTGGTGAATTTCCAATCTTATTCGGTCAAGGACGGGTTATCTGATAACAGAGTTTATAATATCGTTCAGGACGATCGGGGATTTATCTGGCTTGGCACTGCCAATGGATTAAATTTTTTCGACGGGAAAAGATTCACCGTTTTTAAAACCAGCAACAGCGAAATAAAGGAAGATCAGATTTTCGAGATCAGAAAAGGCCGTACCCATGAATTGTTACTGGCCACCGGGCACGGAGCAATTTTAATGGACACCCGTACAGGGATCATGAAGTTACTCACGGTTCCTGCTCCACCCGGGCTGATCAATATGGCGAATACAGTTCGCCACATTGAATATACAAGCAATGATGAAATAATCCTGGGGACCAATCTCGGTGCTTATGTCATAGATCGCAATGGAAATCTTATTGATAGTATCTTAACCGATCTCAATTCGGGAGATGTGAGACTAAAGTGGACTCATTATGTAAGGGGACTTGCTTCTTTTACAAACGGTGATGTCCTCATCTCCACAATGAACGGTTTTTATATGTATGAACATCGCCGGAAAAAAATAATTTTCAGTAATGCTATGAAAAAAACGGCGTATAAGGAATTAATGGAATTTATGGAAGATCATGTCCCGAGTTATATATATGAGATAAATAAATTCGACCAGGTTTTTTTGATTGACCATCTTGCAGCGATTGACAGCATATATATATTTGATCTTTCACAAAAGAAAGTAGTAGCAAAGAAGCTTCCGTTCCAGGTGAAAGATTATATACGCTGGGACTCAAGGATCCAGTTTCACAATGATTCATTAATAAGTATTACAACAGCAAGAAAAGGTTATTACCTGTTTTCGTATGATAGATCATTGCCGGAAATTAATATGCTTTCCGGCGAGCATGCATCCAGTTTATTTCCGCAATATATTTTGCAGGATAGATCTAATCAGTTTTGGATTGCTACTGAAAGTGGATTTTTAAAAGAAAAAAATAATACACCCAGGATACGGAATATTTCCATTAAACCATTTATTCTAAAAGATAGCTATCACCAGGTGTCAGCGCTTTATTCTACAGATAAAAGATACTGGGTGGGCTGCTATTCCAAAGAATCAGGTCTGCTCGTTTTGGATACATCTTTTGAAATAATCAAAAGGATTGATTTTATTAAGAAGCCGGAGTACAAAAATTTTGTTGTAAGCATTGTGCCGTGGGCAAAGGATACGCTGTTGATAGGAACGAAGTTTGGCCCTTTTTTTCTCAACATTCGTAATTATAATAAAGGTGAATTTACTTTTCCCGGCCCATATAAAAATCTTTCGGGTATCATAATTGAAAAATATTTCCGTGACTCAAAAGGAATATTATGGTTGAGTGGTGGACAAACGGGTGGTGTCTGGCAGATTGATCAAAAACAAAAATCAATAAAACATTATAAACCTGGCAGAACCCTTTCCGATATCCCGTTAAAAAATGCAGGAGCATTTGCAGAAGATATAAATGGGGATATCTGGATGGTTCATTGGCAGGACGGGCTTAGCCGATGGAACAGGAAAAAGGAATTATTTGATACAGTTATAACGCAATGGCCCGTGAAGGGGCTTGTAGGATTTAATTGTTCAGGGATAACAAGGGCAAAGGAGGGAGGTTTTTGGTTCTTTATAAATTCATACGGACTGGTCAAATATGACTTTCAAAATAATTCTTTTCAGAGGATCATTGCTATCAGTGATAAGGCGGATGATAACACAGATTGTTTACGGATGATTGGTGATCGAAAATTGTGGATGAATTTGCGACATTCAATTCTGATCTATGATGTAGAGAATCATCGTCTTGTTTCCCTGACATCCAAAAATGGTTTGCCTGATGAAGCCAATACCGGGGAAACTATGTATTATGACTCCGGGGAACAAACAATAGCAATTGGATTTTCTAATGCTTTTTCCCTGATTGATATAAATTCAGTGGAAACTTCATCTTCGAACCCTAAAGTTTTTATATGCGAAATAAAAAATCTAATCACTGGCAACCTTGTAGATTTTAACCGCCCCTTTCAGTTGAATAACAAAACCAATGACATACGGGTAACATTTGCCATGACTGATATTCATCATACAATTCCATCACCCGAGTTTGAATACAGGCTTACGAGAGAAGAAAATTGGAAACCGGTAGGATCTGATAATTTTTTAAATCTGAATAATCTCCCGCCTGGTTCTTATCAATTACAAGTAAGGATGGCGGGTACCAATACTTCTCTTCCAGATAAGCCGTCACTGGTTGATATTAGAGTAATCCCTCCGTTTCATAAAACTATCTGGTTTTACCTGGCTTTGTTACTTTCAGTCAGCTCGTTGATATTCTTGTTCTATAGAATACGTAAACGCCAAATCCTGGTTATTCAAAATGTGCGCAATAAAATTTCATCAGACCTGCATGATGATCTGGGCTCGAGGCTTACCAACATCAGGTTTTTATCAACAATCGGAAAAGATAAAAGCGTTTCATTGGGTGAAAAGGAACAGTACCTTAAAAAGATCAGTGAAGAGGCATTAGCTTCCGGCGAAGCACTGGACGAAATTGTGAGGAATATGAAAATTCATGATGAAGAATTAGAAGATATCATCGCCCGGATGCGCCATTATGCGAATTCTGTTTTTGATAACGACAGTACGGAATTAAAAATATATGTGGGTGAGAACATAGCTTCTAAAAAGCTGAATCTGGAAAAACGCAGGGACCTGCTCCTGGCTTTTAAAGAAATTCTGAGTAATGTAAAAAAACATGCGGGTGCCAGAAAAGTGAATATCCAGGTTAAAACGGAAGGAGAATGCTTCCGGCTTATAGTCCAGGATGACGGGCAGGGGTTTGAAACAGATTTATTTACCGACAGGAACGGCTTGAAGAACATTCAATCACGGATCAGGAAATGGAAGGGAAAGGTGAATATAATATCGGCAAAGCGAAAGGGTACTACCATAGACATTGATCTTCCCTTTTAACACATCATACATAAAGATGATTTTTCCCGTAATCGATACTCTTTAATTTCATGACATGCCGACAAGCCTGGTTTTTTTTGAAGATAATATTGAATTACGAAAAGCATTAGTGAATCTGCTCGATCGCAGCGAAAACTACGTGGTAGCTGGAGATTATAATGATGTATCAAACGTCGTCGATATCATTAAGGAAAAATTACCAGATGTGGTCATACTGGATATTAATATGCCCGGGATGAGCGGTATAGAAGCGATCTCACTGATCAAAGAAGCAAAGCCTGACATATCTATTATTATGTACACGCAATTCGAAGATGAAGAAAAACTATTTAGCAGCCTTTGTGCCGGCGCCGATGGATATATTCTAAAAAAAACCTCACCTTTCAGACTGGTGGATGCAATCGGCGAAGTGTGCAGGGGTGGCGCGCCCTTATCTCCATCCATTGCCAAAAAAATGCTCCATGCTTTCAGAAACAGACAAAAGCCCGCAGGGCACCATTATGAACTTACCTCCAAAGAATCTGAGATCCTGCAGCTGCTGGTAAAAGGGCATTCAGTGAAACTCATCGCCTCCGAAATGACAGTAAGTTATAATACGGCCCGCACTCATTTGAAAAATATTTATAACAAACTGCACGTAAACTGCGGAAAGGAAGCTATTGCCAAAATTCTGGCTGAAAAGATCATTTGACAGGTTATTCATTTCCCTATCCAGAATTTTTTATGTGACATTATCACCCTAAAAGATGAGTTCTCCCGCTTATCATCCTGGTTAAATTTGATTGGATTTTGGTTCCAACATCATTAAAAACATCGTTATGAAAAAAATCATTCTTTCAGCATGTTTATTTTTTATTCCATTTTTCATCTTTGAAACATCAGCACAAAAAATAGGAAAAAAAGTAAAGGAAAAGGCGAAGCAAACTGCTGAACAAAAAGCAGAACAAAAAACCGAAGAAGGAGTGAGCCAGGGAGTTGATAAAGGAATAGAAGGGATCAAATCGATCTTCAATAAAAGGAGTAAAGATTCGAATGATGGAAGTGACGATGAAGATAGCAAAGACGCGGGAGATGCTACAGATCCAGGTTCAGGTGACCCCGATACTTCAATTTTCGGGGTTTATTCAAAATTTACTTTTGAGCCGGGAAACAAAATTCTTTTTTACGATGATTTTGAGAAGGATGGCCTGGGCGATTTTCCCACTAAGTGGGAAACAAGCGGAACTGGTGAAGTCGTAACCAATTCCGTGTATCCGGGTAAGTGGCTTTCACTCTCCGGACGCTCCGGTTATTTGCCTTCATCAGGTGAGTTGCCGGAAAATTATACTGTTGAATTTGATTTGATCACAAATGGCTTTACCAACAATAATTCCGGCAATGCTTTAATGGTTGCTTTTATAAAAAAGAAAAGCTATAGAATGGGTAGTGCAGGTGGTCATGCAGATCTCCGGATAAGTCTTCATAAAACCGCTGCACTTACTATAGCCAACACGGGAGCTGAAAAATCTCCCCGGATCAGCACAAAGCTGGATCAAAAATTTAAATTGGATGCATTAGTCCATATTTCTGTTGCTGTAAACAAAAACAGGTTACGGATTTGGATGGACGAGGAAAAAATTGTTGACATTCCCTCGTTGCTGATCGGGAACATGGGCCGTTATATTTTATTCGAAGCTTTTGATATTAACCCGGCAAAAGGTCATTCGGTACTTATTTCCAATTTTAAAATTGCAGAATCCACAGAAGATTTACGATCCCAATTACTGGATAAAGGCCGGTTCAGCACAACGGGTATTTATTTTAACACGGATAAAGCAGAAATAAAACCCGAATCCTATGCAGTTTTAAAATCAGTAGCTGATTATTTAAGAGAAAATTCTGACGTAAACATACAGGTAATAGGTCATACTGATTCCCAAGGTGAACTTGAATATAACCTGAATTTGTCAGAAAGAAGAGCACAAGCAGTGATCGGTGCACTGGTCCATCAATTTAATATTAAAGAGAACCGCCTGTCAGCAACAGGTATGGGTGAAGCAAAACCGGTGGATGATAATACAAGCGAAAAAGGAAGAGCCAATAACAGGCGGGTTGAATTTGTGAAAATGTAAATCGGTATGTATGGTTAAATGATTAACCCGAAATAAATTCTAATATCTCTATTTTCTGAGTGTGTGTGATTTTGTAACAATTAAAAAAAGGCGTTATGAAATTTAAAACGAGCATTAGCTTATTCGTGCTATTGCAGGCAAGTATAGGTATCAATGCCCAGACTTTCCAGGATAATCCCAGTGACGGATCTGCCGGAGATTTTCCTTCGAAATGGGAGCTGATAAAAGGGAGTGCTCAAATAGGGACATTTGGTGGCAGCAAAGTTATTTTACTATCAAACAACGGGATCATCACTCCTCAACTGGGTAGTAAAAATTATTTAGCCGAAACATTCACGTTACAGTTTGATGCTTATTTTGATAATGTAAGAAAAACCGTCGATGATGAATATTACCAGGTCAGGTTTTGGGATGGGATGACTCATTTGACATTTGCTTCGCAAAAAGGGAACGGATTTTACAACCCCATACAGATATATCGCTATCGTGTCAGAGTAGTTGGCAGATCAAATGGTACTGACAGGATTTTACACGACGTATCCGATAATAATTTAAAAAGTAAAGATGGCGTTTGGACAACGATCCTCATACTTTATGATAGAGGCTCTCTGAAAATATCGATAGGTGGAGTTCAAATTCTCAATCTCAAGGAATTTCTTATTAAACCCGCCATGATATCTATTCAGGGGACTGCGCATGAATTCGGAGTTAATCATGTTCGTGCAATAAAAAATATCAGGCTTGATGGAATAGTAAATACTGCTGTCGCTACTACTAATACTAACAATCCTGCTGATAACTCTACAAATACCAGTGGACAAACCGGTAATAATAATTCTTCGGGAAATACAGGAATAAAGATCAATGATCTGTTGGATGGCAAGTCTGATCCGGAAGGTTCATCGGTATTTCTTGGCTTAAATGCAGGAGCTACCAATAGCAGCGCAGATAATAAAAACACCGGCTTGGGTTTTGAGTCGCTTAAAAACAATTCTACAGGAGAAAAAAATACTTCGATCGGGTATGAATCATTATTAACGAATACTACGGGTGGTTATAACACAGCAATCGGTGCTTATTCACTTACAAGGAACAGCACGGGAAATTTTAATACGGGCACGGGCAATGGTAGTCTTGATAATAATACCATTGGAAACAATAATACAGCAACAGGTTATCGGTCACTTTTTTCAAATACAACCGGGATCAACAATACTGCGCTGGGCTATAAAGCAGGACATAATAATCTGACAGGAAGTGGTAATGTTTTCCTCGGGTTTAATGCCGGATATAAAGAAACAGGTAGTAATAAACTCTATATTAATAATTCAGATGCGGATGCAAGTACGGCTCTTATATATGGTGAGTTCGATAACAAAATATTAAGAACGAATGGCCGGTTGCAAATAGGAAATCCAACCAGTGGTGGTTATACTTTTCCCGCCTTGGATGGCAGCAGCAAACAGGTATTACAAACTGATGGAAGGGGGAACTTGAGATGGGTGAATATTACTTCTTCCGGTGATAATAATTTGCCTCAACAAATTGATTCTTCTAAAGTGGTAACCTTCTATAGTGGCCTCGAAGCTATTGATGAAGGGAACGGTATAGGATGGCGCATTAAAGGCAGAAATTCTATCTATTATGGAAATTTAGGTTTAGGTGCTATAGATTTCTCGGGCACTTATTCTGAATATGATGAATTATCTGGTAGAAATTATGGGGCAACCGGGCACGTTTCTTTTGCATCAGGCAACCTGACCAAGGCTT
>JAICPX010000506.1 GCA_025929635.1 Chitinophagaceae bacterium | reverse complement strand
GCAAGTGGATTTTTGTGAGGGGGAAGAAATATGTTTTTCCGACCTTCTTAAATGTTCGAGCGAAAAAAAATAGTCTTTAAAATGTATCAGGGCTTTTTCCGCATTGTACTCCTTATTTGGAAAGAATGCTTTTTCGAGCGAATCATATTTTGAATAATGATGGCTAAGTGATTCGACGAAATAGAACAGGTCATCCTCATTAAAAGTGCGGTGTTTAAAGCCTTTTAATCGTGCAAGATCTTTGGCGGAATGATTGGCTATAAAATCGAAAGGCGAATTATCCATTCGCTGCATTAATTCTTTGCTTTTATTGATAATAGTTGTCCTGTTGCCCCAGGCAAAAACTGCAGCAAAGAATCCGGCTATTTCAATGTCTTGCCTTGTTGTAAAAATATGGGGAACAGATATTGGATCATCGTTAATAAATGCCGGACGATTATATTCCTCCACTTTTTGATCAAGAAATTCTTTAAGGTGTCCCGGCATCGTGCAAAATTAATCACCTAATTCCTGGTCCACGGTGGACAAAAATTCTGCATGATTGATGTCAATCGTTTAAACAGGATCTCTGCCGCGAATAAGTCTTAACAAAATGGCAATTACCGCAATAACTAGTAATATATGGATAATATTACCGGCATTAAACACAAAAAATCCTAATAGCCAGCCAATAATCAGAATTACCGCAATGATGTACAAAAGTGAACCCATGTTATAAAAGTTTAGAACAAGATAATTGCAATCCCCATACCAAATAACTTAGCCAATGGCTTGCCTCAGGTCATCAATAAGATCGTCAGCATCTTCAATGCCTACACTTAGGCGTATCAAAGAATCAGATAACCCGTTTTTGATCCTTTCTTCCCTTGGAATGGAAGCATGCGTCATGCTTGCAGGATGATTGATAAGACTTTCCACTCCGCCAAGGCTTTCAGCCAGTGCGAAGAGTTTTGTCGAGGAGAGAACTCTCATTGCTTCTTCCACGCTATCGTTTTTCAGTACAAAACTTAACATGCCGCCAAAATCAGCCATCTGTTTTGTAGCAATACGATAACCCGGGTGATCTTCAAAACCCGGCCAATATACTTTTCCGATCTTTGAATGATTACGCAGCCAATGTGCAATTTTTGCCCCATTCTCACAATGAGCCTTCATTCTTACATGTAATGTTTTTATCCCTCTTAAAACAAGAAAACAATCCATAGGCCCCGGAACTGCTCCGCAACTTTTTTGAATGAAATACAATTTTTCTCTCAACTCAGGGCTGTTCATCATCAGGGAACCCTGGATCACATCACTGTGTCCCCCGAGATATTTTGTTACGGAATGCATGACTAAGTCAGCACCCAGTTCGATCGGTCGTTGTAAAAATGGTGTGGCAAAAGTATTATCGACAGCCATCAATATGTTTTTTGGCCTGGTAAGAGCAGCCACTGCAGCGATATCAGTAATATTCATCAATGGATTGGTAGGTGTTTCCAGCCAGACAAGTTTTGTATTTGCTGTTATTGCATTTGCGATGTTTGAAACATTTGTTGTATCGACATAGATGAACCGGATGCCAAATTTCTCAAACACTTTTGTGAACAAGCGATAAGTGCCGCCATACATATCATTGGCACAGATCACTTCATCACCCGGCGCGAGCAGTTTTATCACTGCATCTGTTGCAGCTACACCGCTGCTAAATGCGAGACCATATGCCGCATTTTCAATTTCGGCAAAAGCTCTTTCCAATGCAGTTCTTGTTGGATTTTGACTGCGGGCGTATTCATACCCCTTATGTTTTCCGGGAGCTTGCTGGACATAAGTACTGGTTTGATATATGGGTGTCATGATTGCCCCGGTTGACGGGTCCGGTTCGGTACCGGCATGAATATATTTAGTTGCTTCTTTCATAATGAGCTTTTGAATGGTTGCAAAGATGTGAAATATCGGCCACATGATGAGCTACCATTCATCATCATCAACGTTTTACTTAACAAAGGCTTAACGGCTGTTTTCGGATGAATTCGATCATGCCTCAGCATTGCAATAGATTTTTTGAACCTCTCATTTTAATGCTTCAGCTGTATTAATATTTTTTTAATGGCGAGTGGACAATAATGTATAATTACCGGTGAAAGACAAACCCCTTGTTACTGGTTTACAGTGGTGATAACTTTAAGTCAGTTAAAAATTAATAACTCCAAAAAGTATTTACCATGAAAAAGCTTATAATCTGTTTATGTCTGTTTGCCACGACTGCCGCAGTAGCAGCCGAACCACCTGAAGTGAATGAAAAAGTATTGAAAGCATTTAAAGAAACTTTTGTAAGAGCCACAAATGTAGTTTGGCATGAGATGCAAAATAGTTACGAAGCCCATTTTACGCAATCTCAGATCGTGACAAGAGCCACCTATGATACAGAAGGTAATCTTTTAAGGACAACCCGTTATTATTCCGAAGAGCATCTCCCTATCAATATAATTTCAAAATTGAAAAAGAAATATATTGGGAAGTCGGTATATGGTGTCACAGAATCTTCAACAGAAGATGCGGTTTCTTATCACATAACATTACAGGATGAAAAGAACTGGTATATCGTGATAGCTGATAATTGGGGTTCATTTGAGCTATCAAAGAAGTTTAGAAAGGGTTAACCTTTCAGGGCTAAATCAGCCTGGTAATAATAGCCGTTCCGGTAAGCTGGGATGGCTATTTTATTTAAACAAAAATGCGGATGTGAGATAACGCCAATCATAGTTGTTTGCTTCATGAGCAGCTTTGGCTTCAATTGGCTTATTGATTACCGCTGGCTTCAGAATCTTTTCATCAATCAATTTTTGTTTAGCAGTTATGATCAACTCCTGGATATTCAAATCACTTAGCCATTGTTGCTGCGGAGGCTCAAAACCAGTCTTGTCTTTTCTCCAGGTTATTGCCGCTGGTAATTTATCCTTCATCGATTCACGCAATAGCCATTTTGTCCAGCCTTTCCTGATCTTGAAATTCGCAGGTAATGAAAAAACAAACTCCACCAGTTCATGATCTAAAAAAGGCAATCTAACCTCACGACCATGCGCCATTGAGTTCCTGTCCGCATAACGCAATAGTTCTTCGAGACCATGCATCAATGTATTGAAATACAAAACGCCATTCAGGCTGTATATCTCGGGAGTGATGTAATAAGCTTCTTTACTTTGTAATTGAACAAAATCCTTTGTAAGATCTTCATGTTTCAGGGCATTTACCAAATACCGTCTTTCCAAAACAATTGTTGCAAATTCAGGGAACAAGGCAGCGATCCTGTTCTTCCAGGTAAATTTCTCGGGGATGCCCAATTCCTTCGCAGCGCCCAGTTCATGACTTGATGCTAATTTTCTTTTTCGGAATAGTTCCTGCCAGTACCATTTATAATATTTATGATAGCCCGCTAAT
>JAICPX010000135.1 GCA_025929635.1 Chitinophagaceae bacterium | reverse complement strand
TTGCAAATGCATTTTCTAATTCATGTTCCATCCAGTCCCAGATCTGCTGACCACTTGCCGTTCCTTTTTTAGCTTCGCTATCAACCGGCAGCATGCTCCATAAAAAGTCTTTTGTAATATCGGCCGTACCCGTTTTTGCATCAGGAACCAACGGAGGGCAAAAACGAAAACCATTGCTTAACGCAATATCTGGTCTGAATTTCCACATAATGGCATCAGTTATGAAATTATCCATCGTTGTTTCGATGACATAATACCTTACCAGCGCAGTTTTTGTTTTGCCAATAACCGTATTCAGTTTTTTCTCATAGGGTTCTTTTGTTTTTTTGATGAGCCGCTTCATTTCTTCGTCCTCTTTATAAAGCAATGGATCAACATCAAGTAATTGATAATTGTGCTCCTTTACTTTTCCATTTTCAATCACGATATCCAATTTTGAAAGGAAAGAACCAAATGCGCCGGGCTCGGTGACCTTTGCATGCACTCCATTAACGGGTTTTCGTATGCGTTCATGTGTGTCGGCGCCTAATATATAATCTGCACCTTTTGCTTCTTCCATATTGGCCAGTCCAACCTGTTGCGCCAGTCCCATATGTGTAAGCAAAAAGATCATTTCACATTTTTCATACTCCTTTAATAATCGAATGTAATGGCTTAAGTTTTTTTTCGGGAAAGTGAACTGCATACCATAACTATAGGCCGGCGATTGTCTTTTGGGCGTAAGCGGATCATTATAACCGATAAAACCAATTTTAATACCCGCGATATATTTAATGAAGTACGGAGGAAAGATCAATTGACCATTTTGTTCATTCTTTGTATCATGAAACATATTAGCGCAAACTTTTACCCCGTTATACCCAAACATATCTTTCATCATCATTTCTTTGCCATATACCACTTCCCAATTACCGGGAAGCATTATATCATAGCCAATATTGTTCATTAAAGGAATAATTGCCTTGCCTTCAGTTAATGCGGCGATTCCGCTTCCCTGGAAACAATCGCCACCATCTATTACAAGCGTATTTTCAGGATTTTGATCTCTTAAGGCATTGATCATTGTTTTCAGCGTGGCGAATCCGCCCCGCTTTTTATAAACGGCGCTCCCATTTTCCAAAAAAAACTCATCATGGATATCAAGTTGGGAATGAATGTCTGCCGTATGGAGTAACGTGAGAACCTGTGTTTTCCCTCTCCTTATTGCTGTGCTCTCTCTGAGTTGTCTTGATTTATAGCCAGGATCTTCAGTAGGTAATGCTGAAGCCGCAAGCGGACTGATCAATCCACCACCAATGCCGATACCAAGACCTAACCGACCGGCAAGTTTAATAAACTCTCTTCGGGTGTCTTGAGAAACTTCAATGTGTAATTTCTTTTCAGCCTCGTTCAATTGACTGTAAACATTGCAGCTGCAGTTTTCATGCAGATGATTATTCCCATCCATTAATTGTATTTGAAGAATTAGTTATTTGCGCTGTTTTTTTCTTGCCTCAATGATTGGTTTAAATGGTCCGTATTTGTGTTGTTCTTCGCCAAAACCATCAGCAAAAGGACCAAAAGGATGATCAAATGGTTTTTTTGAAATATCAGGCCAGTCTTCTTTAAAAAACTTTGATGGCCGTGGCTGTGAATTAACAAAAGCGGCCACATCCCATGCTTCTTCGTTTGAAAGTTGCGGATTATGATATTCGACTTCACCAAAGGGCATATTATTTTTTACATAGCCCGCGAATCGCGAAAGACGATATAACCCTGCAGCAGTATTGTAACTATGATCGCCCCAAAGCGGCGGATACTCATATCCTGTTTCATCAAGCTTTTTTTGACCCTGCCCATCTGCGCCATGACATCGCTGGCATTTACTTACATAAACCAACTGTCCTTTTTGAGGGTCAGCAGCACGATCGAGATAAGGGATATCCATAATGCCACTGCCTTTTGGTTTGATCTTCTTAGGAATACCTTCACCTACCCAGTTCATATACGCGATGATCGCTTTCATTTCTTTACTTGTACTGTCTACCACTTTATCTGCATTTAAACTTCTTTCCATGCAATCAGAGATACGCTTCACTATCGTTTCAAGACCGCCGCTTCTTGCCCTGAATTGCGGATACAAGGATGCGACAGCACCATAATTATTGCCCCACGGCACCGTGCCTCCATTCAAATGACAGTTCTGGCAATTCATCCCGTTAGTGATTTGCGCAACCGTTCCATTTGGCCCGAGATAATAGGAGGTATTGGAGATTAACTCGTGACCATATCGTGCCAGCGTATCTCCCTCCGGTATGTGGTATTTATTCCAACCAACCCATAATCGTGATGTATCAAAGGTCGAAGCACTCATAACAACAGGTTTGCCACTATCATTGCAGGAGTAAATAACAACTGCAAATAGAAACAAACCGGGAATTATTTTATAAAAAGCTGCTGGCCTCATTTCAATTACAATAGATCAATGTGGTAATTTATCTCTCAGAAATCCGTACACCCAGGTGCCTATGATAGCACTAAATAAAGTTACGATGATTACGGTAGCCCCGTTACCTATCAATGCAAATAAAGGACCCGGGCATGCTCCCGTCATTGCCCAGCCAAATCCAAAGAGCAAACCCCCATATATCTGGCCTTTGTTAAATTTCTTATTATCAAATTGAATTGGTTCACCATCGATTGTTTTCAGCCTTAACTTTTTAATGATAAAAACGCTGATCATCCCAACTGCAATAGCAGAACCAATTATCCCATACATATGAAAACTTTGCAGGCGGAACATTTCCTGTATACGAAACCACGAGATCACCTCCGACTTGACCAATATGATCCCAAATAAAATCCCGGCAAACAGGAATTTAATATTTGACAAAATGGGTTTGTCTATTTCGGACCTGTTCACACACATTGAATGTTGACTTCTTATTTCAAAATCTGTATTCAGATCTGTCGTTTTGTCCCGCCGGACTCCTTCGGGGAAGGTATTTGTTGCCCTGTCCATTTAGATATTAAGTTTTAGGATAAGTGGAAGAACAAAGTTTGCAAAAAAGAATCCGCCGGCCATAAAGCAGCAAGTCGCAATCAGGGAAGGCAATTGAAGGTTGCTTAATCCCATAATTGCATGACCGCTGGTACATCCACCTGCATAGCGGGTGCCAAAGCCGACAAGAAACCCACCGGCAACGATCAGGATCAATCCTTTTAAAGAAAATAAGCTGCTCCAGTTAAAAAGCTCTTTTGGCACCAGGCCGTCGGTGTTGGTAACTCCATAGCCGGCAAGCTCAGTTGCGAGTTTCGGGTCAACAACCACAGGATCCGGGTTTTGCAGAAACAATGCTGTGAGCAGTCCCCCTAATAAAATACCACCCGCAAAAAAGAGATTCCATATTTCTTTTTTCCAGTCATACTTAAAAAAAGAAATATTCATCGGTGCACATGCAGCACAGATGTGACGAAGATTAGCGGAAACTCCAAAGGATTTATTACCAATAAGGAGCAGTACCGGAACGGTAAGGCCGATCAATGGCCCGGCCACATACCAGGGCCAGGGTTGTTTTATCCATTCAATAAAATTCATACTCGGTGTGCTTATAATGTTTGCAAAAATGCGGCTGCGGCAAGGTAACTTTTGTGATGTTTATCACATCAGAAAATATAGTTCATTATAAAATTCAGCTGGTGCATATTCACTTTGTTGATCAAATATTTCCATTCGTCATAAACATTTCCTTGCCTGGCCTTATAAAGATATAACAGTTCGAAATTAAGACCAGCCAGTAAACCGTCAACTGCGTATTTGGCATCGATATTAAACTGATAATAGGAGGGCATTCCATATTTATTAAGGCGAAAATTCCGTACATCCGGCAGCTTGTAATACCCCGCATTAAGCTCTATTGCCAGCTTCTGCTTAAAAAATCTTTGCGCGGTATTAATGGAAAATGCGTTTACATCTCCAAGTCCTTCATTTCTTTCTCTTGATAAAAATGTGAACAAGGGCTCACGACCCCATTCTCTTGGAAAAAGAAAACGGCCATGCCTTGTTATCCGCGAATAGCTGAGTTTAACGGTAGAATTCTTCTGACGATAACCGGCGCTAAACCCGAAAACATTTGCTTTTTGCGAAGGGTCAAAATATGTTTTCGACAGATCTTTGCTCCCTCCACTGTTCACCGGATGCTGATGAATGTATTGAATCGCCGTGAGCATCTTTTTATCCTCCTGAATTGAGAATTCAACATCTGCCTGTAATAAAACGGTATTGAAGATATTTTCAATAAAATGATCCCACGCCTGCAGCCTTATTCTTTTACTTGCGGCATATGTGATGCCCGCAATTGCTATTCCTTTTGAGTCAAGATTGTTTCTATGATCGCTATTTGTTCCATAAATATTTACACCGGGCGGATAAATACCAATGGACGTCGAACCACGATACCATTTCAATGTACCCCGGGGAGAAATATGAGTGAGCCATCCCAATTCGATCTTTGTACTTTTCACTTCATTGATCTCGGCCCAAAAGCCTTGTTCACCTGTTGGCCGCATTCGCCCATCCTGCTGGTTGATAAATGGAGTTTTAATGACTTGTTTACCAAACCGGATAAAAGAGTTTTTAAAATTGTACCTGATAAAAAAATCTTCCAGCCGCTGAAGATCTTTTTTGTTTGATGGGTCGGTCTGATCGAACTGGCCGATCTCGTATCGGTTCAGACTATTTGTGATCTCATCGCGTTCTGTCAAATCAGAAGAAGCAATATTCCAGATAAAAAAACCACCAATGCCAGCCTGGAAGCCTTTAAAACTTTTTGTTTGGTATTTCAACCCACCTCCAAATGCAAGCGCATAATAATCTGTGAGCGGACCTTCATTATTCGTGGTCATAAAGAATGACCGGAAATGTCCGGACACCTTCCCATTCCTAAATGCGTGTAGTAATGAACTGCTGTCGGCATGACGTTGAGCACTTGATTCTAAAACCGGGGAAATCAACATCAAGGAAAAAAGCCAATTGAATTTTCGCATCATCACAAATATTTACGAAGGCATTTTCAATTTGCCCTTCCATTCAGTTATTCCACCTCTCAAGTGACGAACTTTCTGAAAACCCATATTTTTCATCATCACCAGGGCTTTGCCGGAGCGACGCCCGCTTTTACAATAAAGAAGATATTGCTTATTCCTATCGAGAGACGCGATTGCGTTTACAAAGTGGAGGCTATCCAGCACATTGAAATTAGCTGCCTTGTTAATAAAACCAGTATTGTACTCATCCGGGGTTCTTACATCAAGCACAACAGAATTCTTCTTTTTTACCAGTTTCTTAAATTCATGCCGCGATATTGCCGAACCGGTTGTATCCTGACCACTTACAAGTTGGGTGATCAACAGTCCCAGCATGAACAGTGATGCAATTATTTTTATTTTCATATTGGTTTAAGAATTGATTTTTGCATATCGGACATGCCACCCCCATTGTACACGTTATTTATTCCTGCCTGTTTCAATAAGTTCACTGCGGTGCCGCTCCTGTTACCGCTTCGGCAATAAAGGATAAACGAGCCTCCCGGTTTCTTGAATTGATCTATCCGGGCAGGAATTTCATGTAGTGGAATATTGATGGCACCATCTATATGCCCTTCCTGGTATTCCCATTCATCCCTGACATCGATCACCACAGTATTTTCTTTTCCTGCTATATTTTTTATCGTTTGCATATTCATTTGTTTTTTAAAGAAGCCGGGAACGATGAGGTTCCCGGCTGCTACCAAACCTTAACCATCATAACATCGTTGTGGGACACACATAATCGCTTACTTTGATCTTCCCACTTTCTTTCATCGCCTTAAAACCGCCGTTCACATCGATTAGTTTATCATAACCTCTTGCCCGTAGAATAGAATTAAATATCATGCTGCGGTATCCGCCGGCGCAATGCACATAATAAGTTTTGTTCTTATCTATTTGTGCCATATTATCGTTGATGTAATCAAGCGGTACGTTTTCTGCATCAACCGCGTGCTCGCTATCATATTCACTTTTCTTTCTTACATCCAGCAAGTTTATTTTTTCTTTATTTGAAATTGTTGCCAATTCATCAACTGAAATTGATTTTATATGATCTGTTTCTTTACCGGCATTTTTCCACGCATCAAATCCGCCTTTCAAAAATCCAATTGTATGATCATACCCCACCCTGCTAAGGCGGGTGATCACTTCTTCTTCTCTTCCGGGTTCACAAACCAATAATATTTCCTGATTGATATCAGGGACCAGGGTCCCAACCCAGGGGGCAAATGTTCCGTCCACACCGATATTGATAGAATTAGGAATAAATCCTTTAGCAAAAGTCTGCGGGTCTCTTGTATCAAGAATGATCGCACCTGTTTCATTGGCGGCTGCTTCAAAGGCATCAGGCGTCATTTCATGCAGTCCTCTCTCCAATACTTTATCAATGCTATCGTAACCTTTAATGTTCATCAGCACATTTAACGGGAAATATTTTGGAGGAGCTGTTAAGCCAGTCAATACCTCTTTAATAAACTGCTCTTTTGTTAAACCCTTTCGCAATGCATAATTCGTCGCTTTCTGATGACCAAGTGTATCGGTCGTTTCTTTGCTCATGTTCTTACCGCAGGCACTACCGGCGCCATGTGCAGGATATACTATAATATCATCGGCCAGTGGCATTATTTTATTATGTAATGAATCATATAAATGTGCTGCCAGTTTTTCCTGTGTTAATTCTGCAATTACTTTTTGTGCAAGATCAGGACGGCCCACGTCGCCGATAAAAAGTGTATCGCCTGAAAATAAGCCAACATCTTTTCCATGTTCATCTTTTAAAAGATAACAGCTGCTTTCCATTGTATGACCAGGAGTATGAATTACTTTGATGGTAACACTACCGATCCTGAATTCCTGGCCATCCCTGGCCACCAGCGCATCAAATGCGGGTTTTGCCGTTGGCCCATATATAATTTTAGCCCCTGTTTTTTTTGCAAGATCAAGATGACCCGAAACAAAATCTGCATGGAAATGCGTTTCAAAAACGTAGATGATCTTAGCATGATCTCTTTCCGCTTTTTGGATATAGGGTTCTACTTCACGCAACGGGTCGATGATTGCGGCTTCACCATTGCTTTCGATATAGTAGGCACCTTGTGCAAGGCAGCCAGTATAGATCTGTTCTATTTTCATTTTTAATTAATTTGAGGAGGTAAAATTGCAGAAGATCTGAATCAGCATCTATGACTTTAGTCACATTCGTTATCTCAACACAAGTTCTTTAACGATAATATAAATTCCCATAGCGACAACAAACAATCCAAACCATTTCTTTAGTGTTTTGCCGGGTATTTTTTCCGCCCAAAGGCTGCCAAAATAGATACCGACGATAGAAAGACCGGTGACTAAAAGCAAGATTTTCCAGTCCAGGTAGGTTTGTTTTAGACTAAATAAGAACCCAAATATTGAATTAATAGCAATAATGACTAATGAAGTACCAATGGCGGTCTTCATGGGAAGTTTTACAAACAATACCAATGCCGGAATTATAAGAAAGCCGCCTCCGGCGCCTAATAGTCCGGTGATAAAGCCGATGCCCAATCCCCATAGTGCAAGCGGTAATATGGTTCCATGTCGTTCCTGGGCAACACCTCTCTGGTCTTTTTCCTCATCAGTATTCAGGATCATGAAGGCAGATGCCGTCAGCATTAACAATGCAAAAACGACCATCAGCAATGTACCACGGGTAAAATCCACTTTACCAATCGAAAAAAGGTACTCAGGGATGGCTGGTAATATATAATGTCGTGTGATGAATATGGACAAGATTGAAGGAATGCCAAACTCAGAAACAGCTTTAAAATCGACTTGTTTTTTTATATAGGCTCTCGTACCGCCTGTCAGGCTGGTGACGCCTACGATAAATAATGAATAGGTAGTTGCTGTTATCGGATCAAGATGAAAAAGATAAACCAGTACGGGTACAGTGAGAATGGAGCCGCCACCACCCATCATGCCAAGCACGATGCCAATGAATACTGCAGCTATATAACCGGCTATTTCCATTGATTAATTTCACCCGCAAAATTGGCCAGTTGCGAATGTACGACCGGTGATAATTATCACAGATCAATTATTTCAATTGAATTCCTGTGGAGTTTTATCCGTCCGAGCTGTTCCATCTTTTTCAGCAGGCGGCTGATAACTTCTCTTGATGAATTCAGATCATCGGCGATCTGCTGATGCGTAAGGTTTAAAGAAGTTTGACCAGCACCTGTTTTTGCTCTCTTTAAGTAAAACTCCAGGCGTTCATCCATATTCCTGAAAGCGATGTTATCAATAACAGTCAGCATCTCATCAAAGCGATTCCGATAGGTTTGTATGACAAAATGCGACCAACTTTTGAATTTGATCATCAATTCATCCATCAAATGAACCGGGAGCATCACAACTTCTGTCTCTTCAATTGCTTTTGCAGTTATTTCGCTCGTTTGCGACTGTATTGCACAAATCAATGAAACAGCACACGCTTCACCGGGACCCAGGTAATAAATAAGAAACTCGCCACCTTCGTCATTTTCACGGTAGATCTTGATCCTTCCGCTGATTACCAGGACGGTTGATTTTATGTATTGACCTGAACGGACGATCACTTCTCCCGGTTGAAAGACTCTTTCGGTTGAATTCTTTTCCAATATCTCTATTAATCCGGGCTCAAATTGCGGGAATAATTTTTTCCAGTCCATTGTTTAATATTAAGCTTCTAAAACTTTTTCCATTTGCATACTCCGGCTTCCTTTTACAAGTATGCTGCTATTTTGAAGCCTTTGTTTTAAAAACCAATCTTTTGCCTGTGAAGAATTTTCAAAAGAAAGAAAAGGGTGGGAGAGCTTTACAAAATCCCCACCAACAAGCGCCACTTCTTTCCAATGATATCTTTTTATAACGTCAACGATCAGCTGATGTTCCTGCAAACTTTCGCTTCCCAGTTCAGCCATGGCGCCGAGCAGCAGGATCTTATTTTCAGCACTACTCTTTGCAAAATTCTCAATAGCCAGCTTCATGCTGCTGGGATTGGCATTGTAAGCGTCGAGGATAATTTTATTGGAACCTTTTTCAAGCAATTGTGACCGGCTGTTAGAAGGAGAGTATTTTTCTATTGCCGATATTATTTTATTTTCAGGTACTTCATAAAACTTTCCCACGGTAACGGCGGCCAATACATTTGGTAAATTGTATTCGCCCACCAATTGTGTTTTTATGATGCCATTATCTAATCCCTGTGTTATCTCAACCTGGAGAAAAGGTTCATTGCTTAGAACTTTTCCAATAACATGGTCATTTGGTTCTGTCCCGTATTTGATAATGCCACTGATTCCTTTGCTCATTTCCCGCAAGTATTCATAATCCCACATCACGAAGGCAAAACCATGGGTCAGCGTCCGCAGGTGATCAAACAATTCACCTTTTCCCTGGCGAACCCCTGCTTCACTGCCAAACCCTTCGAGGTGGGCCTTGCCGCAATTGGTAATAAGGCCTTGTGTGGGCAAAGCGATCCTGCAATAAGCGGCAATTTCTCCAATATGGTTGGCGCCCATCTCTATCACGGCCACGTGTGCTTCGTTCTTTATTTTTAAAATGGTTAATGGCACACCGATATGGTTGTTCAAATTGCCTTCAGTTGTCGATGTTTTAAAAATTGTGGAAAGAACAGCATGGACCAGTTCCTTGGTTGTGGTTTTTCCATTGCTGCCGGTGATGGCTATAAAGGGTATCGTAAGTTTTTTACGATGATAGAGCGCTAGTTGTTGCAATGCGTCCAACACATCCGGCACAAGGAATGTTTTACCCTGGATCTCAAATTCTTTTTCATCGATCACAGCAAGAGCGGCGCCATCGTCTATTGCCTGCCTTGCAAATGAATTCCCGTTGAAGCTTGGACCTTTTAATGCAAAAAAAATATCTCCTGGCTTTAACTTTCTTGAATCCGTTTGTCCGGAAGGAGATTGTTGATATAAC
>JAICPX010000265.1 GCA_025929635.1 Chitinophagaceae bacterium | reverse complement strand
CAATATTACTATACCTGATATGTCCTTTGATCTTTTGTGTTAAGAACACGTCACGACCAGATAATCTCAGCGTTCCTTTTCCTTTGAACACCTGCTTGCTGATACCCAGGTTTACTATTCCAAAACTTCTGATCCTGAAAACGCCATCTACTCCGCCTGAATTAAAATATCCACTTAGTTCGGCGTTCCATGTTTTCGCAAATTTGAATTGATTAGAAATGTTACCGTGGAAGGTAGTAGCACCGAGTGCTACAAAATCACCATTCACAATGCCTTCGTATTTGTTGTTATAAAGGTTTGCCCAAAGGTTTCCGCTCCACCATTTTTTGATCTGGCCACCTGCACTGACCGAGATACCAAACTGACGCTGTTTTGCAATATTGTCTTTCTTCACATAGGTTTCATTCCTGTCAGTGTTTTGCTCCAGCACTTCATTAATGATATCGGTCGTGTTTGTATAATTCAGGGTGGTATTTAAAAACCCTTTAAAACTATGTGTGAATTCGATGTTGTGCGCAAACTGTGGTTGTAAATTTGGATTGCCTTGTTCGAAAGTGTATTTATCAAGAAAAAGAATAAATGGATTCAGGTCTTCATAATCCGGTCTGCTGATCCGGCGTCCGTAATTCAGGACAAAACTGTTCTTGTCGCCCGGTTTGTATTGTATGAAGGCAGTCGGGAATAATTGTGTGTAATGACGCTCAAAACGCTGACCGGTGGTAACCTGGTTGCCTTTTGCATTTGTGTTTTCAAGTCTGAGGCCAAACTGGCTATACCATTTTTTTGAAAGTTGCCTGCTGTAGTTTACATAGGCAGCATTTACGTTTTCATTATAGATAAAATGATTGCTGCGGCCATTGTCACGAACTCTTATACCGTAATTCAAACTATCATAAATAGCATCGTTATCTGTTTCAACAAAGCTTGTTTTAAGACCGGCCTCAAATTTTGCACCTTTCGCTAACGGCTTTGTATAATCAACCCTTGCAGTATAAATATTGATGTCCTGTGGCAGATCTCCCAACAACGTATCAGCTTTCACCAATGGTGTTCCAACCGCATCAAAATAAGCATTCATAAGGTCCTGCCTGTTGGTGCTGCCATAGGTGAGATAATCAAAATCTGCGGTCAACTCCTGCCCTGCTGTATCCAATAACTGGCGGAAGTTTATATTCGTGCTGAAGTTTTTCCACCTGCGATCGTTACTTGTTTTAGCCAGCGTTCTGCTCAACAGTACTTTGTTTGGATCTGAGATCAAAACATCACTTTGATTTGAGAAATTGCCCGGATTATAGTAACCGGTAAATACAGCGCCAATTGTTGTTTTCTTACTTGCGAAATAATCAAAGCCAAGTTTGGCATTATACGATTTACCACCCTCCTTAATTCTTGATTCCTGGTCAAAATGTGATTTAATTTCTTTTGTTGCATGCTCAATGAATTTTCTTTGAATATCGAGATTTTGAAAATTCTTTCTATTGCTGTAACCAAGTGTGGTGAAAAGATTCAATTTATTTTTCCTGTAATTGAAATTGAAAGATTCGCTCACTTTTGGATAACGTCCCTGGCTCCACGTTGAAGACAGGCTACCACTATATCCAACCTGTTTTGACTTTTTCGTCTTGATATTGATTATTCCGGCATTCCCTGCTGCATCATATTTAGCCGGAGGGTTTGTCATTATCTCTATCTGTTCGAGTTGGCTGCTGTTAAGATTACGCAGATAGTTAGCAAGATCAGTTCCGCTTAAATAAGTAGGTCTCCCGTCGATATATACCTGCACACCCTGCTTGCCTTTTAAGCTGATGTTACCATCCTTATCAACAGAAATGCCGGGAGACTTTTCCAATACTTCTAATGCCGATGTGCCGACGTTGGTAACTGCAGCTTCAACATTTACCACCATCCTGTCGATTTTTTGTTCGATCAACGGCTTCTTTGCTGCAACGGTAACACCACTCAACTCTTTTGAAACGGGAACGAGCTCGATCGTCTTTAATTCAACCGTGGTATTAGCAGCATTGATCCCAAAAGTCTCAGAGTAGCCTTTTGAATGACCAACAGCAGATACTGAGACAAAATAGTCCCCGTCTACTACATTTTCAAAAACAAAACTTCCTTCTTTATTAGCGACCGAAATTTTAGCAACAGAAGAATCTTTTACTCTAAGCAAGGTGATCGTAGCTGATTCAATGGTCTTGGTGTTTCCGTCAATAACTTTACCGGAAACCTTTCCATGCGTTGTTTGTGCATTACCAATTATTGAGCAGATCACGAGCATGGCTAGCAGTGTTAGATATTTTTTCATGGCTGATTTTATAAATGCGTTCCTACTTGAATAAACACTATGACGGATGAAGAAGCTTTTGTGTTACAGTTGATGCGAAAAAAATCTTGTATCGATCAGAAGAACACAAGCTGTCCTGTACCATACATACATGGTTTACGGGATCACTGACTGCCTCCACCAATACGACTTTGTTCATCGCTTGAGCTGCTTGCCCTCCTTTTTGGTGCGCCATTTATCTTTCCTTTGCTAAAACGATAAGTGAAACCAAGATTCACAACACGACTATCTCTGGTTTCTTTAAATCGTGCATCGATGTTGCTGTATTTACTTACACCGCGGAATCCTTGTGTATAAAATATATCCCGGACGTTCAAGCGAATGGTTGCTTTCTTTTGAAAGATCTCTTTGCTTATTCCTGCCGATATCATACCCATCGATTTTGCCTGTATCACTCCTTCAATGCTACCAGTTCTGTAAAATCCACTTATTTCAGCGCTCCATGTTTTAGCAAAATTGAACTGTTGTGACCCGTTTAATTGAACAGTCGTTGCTTTTACCGATATTGTTGTGTCATTTACAATTCCATCGAACTTATTATTGAACGCATTTACAAACACATTGCTTCTCCACCATTTCGTAATCGGCACGGTTGTATTTACAGAAATTCCGAACTGACGCTGTTTTGCAATGTTTGCTGCTTTTACGTACGTCTCGTTTCTCTCCTCATTCTGCTCGATCACCTGTTGAATGATGTCGGTTGTATTTGTATAATTAAGAGTGGTGGTCACCATTCCCCTGAAACTGTGACTTAATTCAATATTATGGCTAAACTGGGGTTTCAAATTCGGATTACCCTGCTGGTAGGTATACCTGTCAAGGAAATTAATAAAAGGGTTCAGGCGTTGATAATCCGGACGGCGAATACGCTTGCCATAATTCAAAACAAAACTGTTTTTGTCATCAGCCTTGTATTGTAAATATAAGGTCGGAAAGAGCTGGGTATAATGACGGTCAAATTTTTCACCGGTTGTAACCTGGTCACCCTTTGCATTTGTGTTCTCCATTCTTAATCCTGCCTGCGCATTCCATTTCTTACTCAGCGGTCTGCTGAAGTTTATATAAGCTGCATTGATGTTTTCTTCGTACATAAAATGATTGCTGCGATTAAGATCATGAACTACCTGGCCATATGAAATACTATCATAGGCTGCATCGTTATCTGTTTTGACTACACTGCTCTTGATCCCTGCCTCAAATCGTATGTCTTTTCCGAGGTATTTTAAATAATCGATCTTCCCGCTGTAGATCCTGATGTCCTGTGGCAATGCGCCTAACAATGTATCGGCTTTGAACGTAGGGGTTCCTATTGCGTCAAAATAAGAATTGATAAGAGTTTGATCATTTTTAGAATTATAGAGAACAAAATCCACATCAGCCGTCAGTTCAGAATTTGCAGTGTCAAGCATCCTGCGGAAGTTTAAGTTGGTACTGAAATTTTTCCATAGCTGATCATTGCCGGAGAAGGCTCTTGTTTGACTACTCGGATATCCATATTGATCCGAAATATCCGTAGTGTTACGATTAACGAAAGTACGGTCACTCATCGAGCCATTGAATACAACTCCCAACGTCGTTTTCTTTGAAACGAAATAATCCAATCCAATTTTCGCCCCATAGTTCTGTGATTCATTTTGCATCCTTGAAACCTGGTCAAAATTAGAAAGCAGTTCTTTGGTGCTCTTATCTCTAAAGGTTCTTTCAATTTCAAGCACACCGAAACCCTGGTTGTAGCTATGGCTAAGATTAGTGAATAGATTTACCTTTTTATTACGATAGTTAAAATTCACTCCTTCGTTCAGTTTTGGATAACGACCCTGGCCATAGCCAAGACTCAGCGATCCATTATAGCCCATTTGCCTGTTCTTTTTTGTCTTGATATTGATAACGCCCGAGGTGCCCGAAGCGTCAAATTTTGCAGGTGGGTTTGTCATTATTTCTATTTGCTCCAGCTGATTTGAATGTAAACTCCGCAAGTAGTTCGCAAGATCGGTTCCTCCCAATTGCGTTTCCCTGCCATCTATTAATACCACCACACCTTGTTTTCCTTTTAAACTTATATTTCCGTCTTTATCGACTGAAACACCCGGCGATTTTTCCAATACATCAAGCGCCGAGCTTCCCATATTAGTTACAGCGGCTTCCACATTAACTAACATCCTGTCGATCTTTTGCTCAACCAAAGGTTTGCGGCCAGTAACAATAACATTCCCGAGTTCTTTTGAAACCGGAATAAGTTCGATCGGCTTTAAAGTAACTGAAGTATTCACCGTATTGATCTCAAAAGTTCCAGAGTAACCTTTAGTATGACCGACCGCGGAAATAGCAACCAGGTATTTTCCTTCAGCGATGTTTTCAAAGCCAAAATTCCCCTCCTTATTCGCCACCGAGATCTTAGCGACCGACGAATCTTTAGCCCTCAACAGCGTGATTGTGGCTGATTCGATCGTCTTTGTATTGCCATCAATTACTTTCCCGGAAACCTTTCCTACTCCTTCCTGGCCATAGGAAACGAACGATAAGGTTGCGATAGCTAGCAGTACAGTTAATAACTTTCTCATTATGAAGTGTTTAAAAATTTAGTACTCGTTTTAGAAGATTACAGTTCAAAGATAGGTACTTGTTAATGCCAAGTACATTGTTTTAAAATAAACGGCCATATATCTTGACAAGTGGCCGATTCTCATGACACCTATTGGACGCAACTTAGTACTGCCGGTTACAACCTGGTGGTTTGCTGGGATCAATGGTATTTATAAACAATAGAAGGCATTTTGATAACTATCTTTTTTCCTGACAAACCTATGCATGCTGGCAGTCCTAAGCAATGGCATACCGGCGAATTCCGGTTTTGAGATAGTAAACGGTATATATGCAGACGTGAGCACATTCCTGCGCTTCCTTAGAAACGATAATATTTATATTGCAGCAAAAAGATGATAATCGATTTCAGGTCGGATACCGTTACCAAACCATCACCAGCAATGTTGGAGGCGATGATGAATGCCAGGGTTGGTGATGATGTTTTTGGAGAGGATCCTTCGATCAATGAATTAGAACAGATATCTGCTGATCTGTTTGGTATGGAAGCTGGTCTCTTCTGCCCTTCCGGTACCATGACCAATCAAATTGCGATCAAATGTCATACACAGCCTGGCGATGATGTGATATGTGATGAAAGTGCACATATATATCAATATGAAGGCGGCGGAATTGCGTTTAATTCGGGTGCTTCTGTAAAACTATTATATGGCGACAGAGGCCGAATAAATGCGGACCAGGTTTCCGAAGCCATTAATCCCGTTGACGATCATAAGCCGCATACAAGCCTGGTATGTTTGGAGAATACCAGTAATCGTGGTGGGGGTAGTTGTTATGATTTCAATGCAATAAGAAAGATAAAACAGGTGTGTGTTCAAAGAGGACTCTCGCTTCATTTAGATGGAGCAAGACTATGGAACGCATTGGTTGCAAAAAATGAAACTCCAGCACAATACGGTGAAATATTTGACAGCATTTCAATTTGTTTAAGTAAAGGTCTTGGGTCGCCTGCTGGTAGTGTGTTGCTAGGGAAGAAAAGTTTTGTCAAAAAAGCAAGGAGAATAAGGAAAGTATTCGGTGGAGGAATGAGACAAGGTGGCTTTCTTGCTGCTGCAGGAATTTATGCATTGAAAAATCATATCGAAAGACTATCCATAGATCATGAGCATGCAAAAAAAATTGGAGACACACTTGCAAAAAGTATCCTGGCAGGCTCCGTGATCCCAATTGAAACAAATATTATCATTTTTGAAGCTCACCCTTCAACCACAGCATCTGCGATTGTAGAAAAATTAAGACAGAAGGGTATCCTATGTCATGCTATTACTTCGAATCGCGTAAGATTTGTTTTACATCTTGACATTACTGAAGAAATGGTCAACAGAACTATTGAAATCATTCGGGCAATGAAATAATGATGGCAATCGAATTAAGATCGTTAGTTGAATCAGGTCTATATTTGTTACTGAAAATATGAATGATGCTACCCAAAGTTAACCCCACTACAACCAATTCCTGGAGATCGTTGCAAGATCAT
>JAICPX010000515.1 GCA_025929635.1 Chitinophagaceae bacterium | reverse complement strand
TGATAAGAAAATTGTTGCCGTCGGCACTACTTCATTAAGAACATTGGAGAGTTTGTATTGGCTGGGAGTGAAGCAGTCGATAGTCGATAGTCGGGAGTCAATAGTTGAGATCACGCAATGGGAAGTTTATGAAAACAATCAACAGGCAATTTCATCAAAAGAAGCGTTGAATAATTTAATAAAATGGATGGATAAAAAAGGATTTGACAAGCTCACGGCGAAAACAAAGATCATGATTGCTCCCGGTTATCAATTCAAAATCGTAAACGGGCTTGTCACAAATTTTCATCAGCCTCAATCAACATTACTTTTATTAGTTGCGGCTTTCATTGGGGACAACTGGAGAAGAGTTTATGATTATGCCTCAGACAACAATTTCAGATTTCTAAGCTATGGCGATGGAACTTTATTGTGGAGAGATCAGGCATGAGATTTTTTCAGGGGCAGCTCCAACGTGAATATGCTGCCTTTACCCGGCGTACTGTCAACTTTAATGTGCCCGCCATGTGCATCCACCATGGTTTTGACATAGCTTAAACCAAGACCAAAACCTTTTACGTTGTGAACATTGCCGGTATGTGCACGGTAGAATTTTTCAAAGATCCTTTTTACCGTCTCTTTGGTCATGCCAATACCATTATCCTCTAACCGTATCGTCATATTTCTACCATTCGCTGCGGTGCTGATCTTTATTTCAGGCGGCACATTCTCTTTAGAATATTTAACGGAGTTGTCAACAAGGTTATTTATCAGATTTGGAAAATGAACCTCGTCTGCGTCGATCAGGTCATTTGGTGCTTCCAGGTCCATTTCCACCCTTCCTTTTTTATCATTTAACTGGAGCGTAAAATTATCAGCAATATCTTTAATCACTTCATGAACATGTGTTGGCTTCAGCATCAGGTTCACTTCCTGTTTGTCTAATAATGCAGCTTTTAAGATCGTTTCAACCTGCCTGTTCATTCGCAGGTTTTCCTCCTTAATGATGCTGCTGAAATAATTCATCTTCTCTTTATCGCTCAGCACTTTTTCATTCTTCATGGCATCAACCGCCAGCGAAATAGTGGCAAGAGGTGTCTTGAACTCATGCGTCATATTGTTGATGAAATCATTTTTTATCTCGCTCAATTTCTTTTGACGCAACATGACATTTACGGTAAGATAAAATGCGGCAAATATGATCAGCGTGAAAATACCGGCAATAAAAATTCTCCACCTTAATTCTTTTAACACAACACCGCTGCTATTGGGGACAATTACCCACAGTATTTCCCTTGGCGAAAGGTTTTCCCCAATGCTGCCACTCATTGGTTCGATCGGGTAAATGCAGGATAAATTACTGGCGCTATCCTCATAAAATTTTCCAAAATACGAAGACTGTCTTTCTAAATATGTCACTTCACCGTAGGGATTGGTTGATGCGAGGGCAAACTCAAACCGGATCTTCTGCAACCCACTCGCATCAAAAGCTTTTCTTATTTTCTCAATAAGTTGTGCCGCAGTGAACCGGCTGGCCACGGTGGTCGGCCTGAGCATATCAAGCGTGAACTGGTCCTGTTTCCATGGAAATATCGTGCTGCCCTGTGATAGCATATTTCCTTTATACTGAGCCAATTCGTCACCAACTACTCTTGTTGCGCTCACCAATTTATCGTTAAACTGCTTCTCTTCAACAACAATCATACTTTTAATCCATGATACCTGGATAAGTATGATACCGATGAGTGACACCGTGATCAACACAATGATTAATGGAAATATCTTTTTCACGTTTAGAAAGGCAGCTTTAAAGGCAATCGGGCAAAGATAATACCTCGGCCCTTGTTTTGCTATCAGACGTTTTGCACGAATGTTATTTTTAACAGACTATTTGTACCATCGATAAGATAACTTTTAAAAAGATAAATTTTCATCTTAAATTAGGTATATGGTTGAACCTGCGGCGGGCATATTGCTTATCTCAGATCCGTTTCTTAAAGACCCCAATTTTATGAGAACGGTGGTCTTTCTTTGCGAACACCAGGACCAGGGAAGTTTTGGCTTTGTTCTGAACCGTAAATATGAAAATACCATTGATGAGATCATCCCCGATTTAGAAGGTTATAAATTGCCGGTTTATTATGGCGGACCGGTACAAACTGACACGCTGCATTTTTTGCATCAATATGCTGAAGCCATACCAGGATCAGTTGAAGTGATAAAAGGTGTCTATTGGGGCGGTGACTTTGACATCCTTATGCAATTGATCAAAAAAAACGAGATCGATCAAAACAAGATCAGGTTCTTTATTGGTTATTCCGGGTGGGGAAGCGGGCAACTCAATGATGAATTGACCGGGAAATCATGGTTAACGGTAAAAGCGATCAGGAAACTGGTCTTTCATAAAAAACATGATGAGATCTGGAAAGAAGCCCTAAAGCAACTGGGTGGCGACTATGAAATGATGATCAATTTCCCCATCGATCCGCAACTCAATTAATTTTATTTCGCGCATTTTATTTGACGAAATGGGACTAAATTTATCCCAACCGACAGCGATGGGATCATTTTCCAATCAACAAATACATCGATGAAAAAATCATTCAGTCTCCTGCTGGCAGCAGCATTGTCATTATTCGTAATTAGTTGTTCACAAAAAAGAAGTGGCAAAACGAAGGTTCTCGTGTTTAGCAAAACAGCAGGTTTTCGTCACAGTTCGATCCCTGTTGGCAAAGCAGCTATTATGAAACTCGGGGAGCAACACAATTTTGACGTGGATACTACTGAAAATGCTGAATGGTTTAATGAGGACACATTGAAAAAATATTCTGCCGTTGTGTTTTTAAGTACAACAGAAAATGTTTTGAATTACCGGCAAGAAGCTGCCTTTGAAAGATATATTCAATCAGGTGGTGGTTTTATGGGGATTCACGCGGCTACCGATACTGAGTATGACTGGGGCTGGTACGGTCGCCTGGTGGGCGGTTATTTTGCAAGTCATCCGAAAATACAAGAGGCAAAGCTTAGCGTTGTAGACAAATCACATATCTCAACAAAACATTTGCCTGATACCTGGGTTCGAACAGATGAATGGTACAATTTCAATAAACTTGATTCGAATGTCAAAGTGCTTATTAAAATTGATGAGAAAAGTTATGAAGGTGGCTCCAATGGTGATAATCATCCCATGGCCTGGTACCATGAATATGACGGTGGTCGTGCTTTTTATACAGAGTTGGGCCACACTGAAGAATCATACAGTGATTCTCTTTACCTGCAGCACATTCTTGGTGGTATTCAATAT
>JAICPX010000568.1 GCA_025929635.1 Chitinophagaceae bacterium | reverse complement strand
GCATGGTTGCCTCGGAGCGGTAATAAATTGGTTGCATAGTATCGTATATACATGCTTCCGGCAGGTAAGCTTCAAAATCTGCTTTTTCAAAAATATTTACATAGTCGGGAACAAAGTTGTTATCAGCGCTGCTTACTGGCCTCCTTGTATCAATGCCACCTTTAAACTGAAGCAGGAAATTGATGCTTGAAAAATTATCATTTGCATCTCCTACCTGAATAGTGATCCTGTGTGGCAATGTATCACTCAGGCGAATCAGTCCGTCGTCATTATACATATGATAAACGTTTCCTTCTGTTGCTGGCAATGGCGAGATGTGCTGAAGATAGCCTCTACCTGCTTTGTAAAAACGATAATCTATCTGGGCATTGATATATTCCGATTCGCTATAATTAATTTGGTCAAGAACAAATTCTGCGATCCGTTCGTCATCTTTAAAAATCCTTGCAGTATAGATCCCGTTGGAGTTCTGTGAACCGGGGAATTTATCGACAGCCTGGATGGCGAAACTTAATGTATTAAAACCTGTTTTCAACACGGGCATTTTAGGAATAATATACCCGTCGTCACTCTTCTTTAACGGAAATAGTGTTGGAGTTTGGGCGTAAGTACTTATACTTCGGTCATACATCGCAAGCCTGAACAAAGCCGGAGGAACATCATCGCGCACCGGCATGCCGAACAGTAACGGGTTAAGACTCCTGTCAGTTTCCGTCTCTCTGATTTCAAAATGCAAATGGGGACCCTGGGAGCCGCCAGTGTTACCGCTTTTACCGATCTCTTTACCTTTCTTTACTTTGAAATCATCTTCAGAAAAATCCAACTCGATTGCCCAGGATTCTTTTTCTTTTTGTTTCTCCCTTACATATTTTTCCAGCTCAGGATAAAACTTATTCAGGTGGGCATACAACGTAGAATATCCATTCGGATGATTGATAATGATAAATTTTCCAAAACTTGATGGCCTGATGCCTATATGCGCCACATAACCATCTGCTGAAGCAAGTACCGGGTGATTTTCTTTTTGCTCTGTTCGAAGATCGAGTCCCATGTGCCAGTGATTAGGTCGTAATTCCCCAAAATTCGCAGAAAGGGACATTGGAATCCGTAGAGGGTTACCAAAATAGCCCTGTGGATACTTCATACTGCCAGCAGTTTGACTTTCAGCATTTAAACACGATATGAGTAATAGACTCAATGCAGCGTGCCGTATATAAAACTTGCCTTTATTCATTCAGGGAGCAAATTAACACAAACCTTGCCGTAACTGTTTTAATCATTGCCTAAATTCGGGCTAAATAACGACCATCATGTCCAAAACTAGTCTTGTAAAAGCAAAAGCAGTGACCATCCTTTTGCTTTTTTTATCTTTTTGCGCCTATAGCCAAACCTGCGAAGTAGATAGAGAATCTTTAAAAGGAACCTATACCGGCGATTGTAAAAAAAATAAAGCCCATGGAAAAGGTAAAGCAATTGGTATGGATACATATGAGGGAGATTTTAAGAATGGGCTTCCAGACGGACAGGGGACATACACATGGAGTAATAAAAATGTTTTTGAAGGTAAGTATGTAAAGGGATTGAGGGAAGGGAAAGGCATCATCACTTTTAAAAGACAAGGCGCCCAGGATAGTATTGTAGAAGGGTATTGGAAAAAAGATGTCTACATCGGTCCAAATGAAAAGCCCTGGATAGTCTATTCCAAAACAGGATCTGTAAGAAATGTTGAAGTTGAATTCACTCCCGATAAATTGTATCGTGTCAAAGTAATTATAACCAACACCACTGGAGGGGTTACCGGTCTTGGCGGTCAAATGCCACAATACAAAGTTGACAATCTGGTATTGTTAAAAGGAAGTTATCAGCGGCAGAACAGCCTTGAAACTCATTATAAAAGTACAGAAACTACTTACCAGGATGTCTTATTTCCTTTTAGGGTAAAATTACAGATGCAAAAAGAAGAAGTTGAGCTGGAAATGTTTGCAGAAGGAAGCTATATCATAAACATTTCAATTAACAATTAGTGAAAGAGATCTCGGTGAGTCCAATTATTTTCACGTATGTGGAATTAATTGGATTTTTTTATTTTCATTATGCAACAAATTTGGAACGCCATTTGTCTTAGAGTTGTAAGCCAATCTCCAACATACCGAAAGGTAGCGCTTGTGGAAACCAGTGAATGAATTTTCCCGTAGACTACAGAATACCATAAACCTTTGACAGATGAAACAAATTAACCACAGAATTTTTATTGCAGCGATTGTTGTCGGCGGATTATTTATCGGCGCAGTAAAAGGGCAGGATGCCCGTTCCCGCTGGATCAGTAAAATGAAAACCCGCGACGAAAAGAAACTGAAGCCCGAAAATCCGAATGAAGTGATCCTCGATGATTATGAAATTGCTTCCTATCATAAGAATTGAGAGTTTATCAGCTACATAAAATATATTTAGAATAGCCGTACACTAAATCTCCGATTCCCTTACTTTTGCACCCCGGGTATAAACCCGGTTTTTTTATGTCCTTACGGTTGCTTGTTATTAAATTAAAACCCAAAAATGCCAAAAGATCCTTCGATTAAATCTGTATTAATTATTGGCTCTGGTCCCATCATTATTGGCCAGGCATGTGAGTTCGATTATTCCGGTACACAAGCAGCAAGAAGTTTAAGAGAAGAAGGGATTAAAGTAATTCTTATCAACAGCAACCCTGCTACCATCATGACCGACCCCATGATGGCGGATCGTGTGTATCTTTTACCACTAACGGTTGAGAGCATTGAACAAATTCTCCAGGAAAAT
>JAICPX010000564.1 GCA_025929635.1 Chitinophagaceae bacterium | reverse complement strand
TATATCAGCAACAAATATGAATAAAGCGTTGCCACGATACAGTACATCGGAAGCCGCCCTGGAGCTTGCATTGAATTATGCAATGGAACATCATGGCGCGTCTACAAAAATGATAAAACTCCGCGACCTTGGCTTTCGTGCTTGCGAAGGTTATTACTCGCAACACATGAATGCCTGTACATGGCCCTGCAGTATCACCGAAATGCAACCGGATGATGGAATGACACCGTTATATCGTGACATGATACTGTGGGCCGATATTGTCCTGGTGGCTACGCCGATACGCTGGGGTAATCCATCATCACTTTACTTTAAAATGGCTGAACGATTGAATTGCGTGCAAAATCAGATTACGATCAAAGACAAGGTGCTTATTAAAAATAAGGTGGCATCGTTTATAATTACAGGTGGGCAGGATAATATCCAGCAGGTGGCCGGACAGATGATGGTCTTCTTTACTGATCTGGGATTTACGTTCCCTCCATTTAGTTTTTTAGGATGGAGTCGCGGCTGGACCGCTGAAGACATGGATAAAAATGTTTTGCAATTCAGGCGCAGTGAATATATACAACGCACTACAAAGGAAATGGTAGATAATTGTATTGAAACGCTTGGGCAAATAAAACACATGCATACAGAAAATCTGAAAGCTCCGAAACCACATAAGCAGGACTCACTGACGGCTGATTTGGTGAATCCGGATATGAATGTGTGAAACTTTAATATCTAAAAACTAAACTGGTACTCTAAACTGGCTACAAACGATCTTGTCAACCCATCCGGCCTTTGATCCCTTACTATAAATGGAGCACCAAGAGAAAGCTCAAAACCGTTTCCGTTTTTTAAGCGATAGTCGAGGAATACATTTGCATTCAGTGTAAGGCCGGTTGAATTATAAACAGGTCTTCTATCGCCATCATCATCTGCATAAGTATCGTTGGCCAGGTGATAAATCCCCAAAAGGCTTGGTCGAATAGAAAACCGTTCCGTTGTTTTGAAATTGTAAGAAACTCTTCCCACGAGGTCGCCTTTTCTTTCAAATTCATTCGTTGGCCAGTATTTTAAGGTAATCGGGGTAGCGGGATAATCACCCGGCAGGAATTTATTTTCATTTCTTGATTTCAAGGGCTGTTGCAGCGCCAATGTTGCTCCAAAATTTTTACGATTATAATTCAACGCCAAAACTAAATCAACAGTACCAAGGCTTGTTTGGTATGGCATTGGCAGATGAATTCCGTTCTCACTAATATCAGCACCATCAAAAGGAAGTTTCAATCCTGCTACAAATGACTTTTGCCATTTTGCTTTTATATCAAAGGCATGGTTAAAGGAAAGAAACAGATCAGTCAGCCCACTAGTATTAGCCAGTTCACCCCTGATAAATGAATAACCCAACTTACCAGTTACAGATGTTCTGCCAGTAATGCTTCTTGTATATTCCATATATCCTGTGTAATTATTTGTTGACCTTTCGCCTCTGCCAAAGACAAAACCGACTGAAACATCATTTTTCTTACCATCTTTTGATTCATGTCCCTCCGCATTGTTCCTGATTGAATGAAGGGTACATACGCCGGCATCACTGCAGCCCTGCGCAGACGATTTGTTTGTGAAAAACAATACAAGTGACATAAATGATAATATCCTTTTCATTTCTTGTTTTTTCAATAGTTAAAATTTTCATTGCTCCCCTTTAGGGGCCGGGGGCAAATATTCTTTGATCAGCATCGCATGACCATCCGGATCACGAACAATAAAAGACCTGCTATGGCTATTGTTGATATGCTGATATACGAGTTCCTTAGAAATAAAGTTGTATCCTTCCGCCATTAATTTGTTATAGAGCATTGTTGCATTATCAACGACCAATGTTGTTTGCCAATGCCATATATCATCGGCACGGGAATCTTTAGGGTAAGCTTTGCCGGGACCAGGATTGATGTATTGCAAAAATTCTATACCTGGCCCGGCGCCAGCACGATAACCCGTGATATGGAGAAAAGCTCCTTCTACATTATTCAGGTGCTCCTGTTCTGATCCCTTATTCCAGCTATCGCCTTTTCTTTCCACACCAAGCAAATCCTGGTAAAATTTATGACTATTTTCTGTACTGCTTATACCAATTGCTGTATGATCAATTCCTAAAAATATTCTTCCATTTGATTGTTGCCATTTATCCTGGCCTTTACCTTTCGGAAAGTAGATCAGCTCCAGATTATGGTCATCCGGGTCGTGGAAATAAAATGCCCTGATGCCTTCCGCTGCAGGGATGGATTTCGGCAATGTTTGAGGAGCAGTTGATACATGTTCAACATTAAACTTCTTCACCAGCTGGTAAGCTTTTTCCATATCACTCACCACAATTGCGATATGCTGAAAAAACAGATCATTACTTCTTGCATCCTCAGGAATACTTCGCCCGCCTGTGGTCAGGTAATCGGTCAATTCAATAAACTCATCTCCTAACTGCAAACGTGCCACACGGATATTCAAACCAAACACTCCTTGTAAGTTTTCAAATTCGGTTCCCTTGTATTCTGTGTCACTCACTTTCTTAAATCCCAACACCCCGGTATAAAACTTCAATGATGTGTTCATATCCTTCACGGTAATTCCAATGGCTTCCACTTTTGTAACCTGTGAAAGCGCCAATGAAGAGAGCAGGAGACCCTTAATAATAGCCCATGCATAAAAAATAATTTTTCTCATAACAAAAATTCTAACGGTTCAAGCAATTCATTTGTCTTATTACTTATTTTATTTTTTGAATAATGATCATGTACTTTACTTCTTTTAACGAACAAGTAAAACTCCGCGGCGAGTAACATGCC
>JAICPX010000170.1 GCA_025929635.1 Chitinophagaceae bacterium | reverse complement strand
GGTACTGCTGGAACCATTTGAGACGATTATAAAAATCGGGAACCTTTGCGAGCAGATCTTTCTTCAATACAAACGCAGCAAATAAAGTGGAAAGACCAACCAATGAGCGAACCTTCAACGGAATAAATCTTCCACCCGGCATAGCAAGCACATCATAGAAGAAACCTTCTTCATTATCCCAGCTTCCTGTCCAGTTTTCGCCAATCCGGTTGAGCGATTCAGCTATATAAACAAAATGCTCAAAGAATTTTGTCGTGACGTCTTCATACGCCGGGTTGTGCTGTGAGATTTCCAATGCCATTTCCAGCATATTCAAACAGTACATCGCCATCCAGCTCGTGCCATCTGCCTGTTCCAACACGCCTCCTCCGGGAATCATATTACTGCGATCGAATACGCCGATATTATCAAGCCCTAAAAATCCACCTTCAAAAACATTATTGCCCTTGCTGTCTTTTCTATTCACCCACCATGTAAAATTGATCAACAGTTTTTGAAACACCCTCTCTAAAAATTGCACATCAGGCTTACCCGTTCTTTCTTTATCTGTCTTATATACCTGTAAACAACTCCATGCATGCACGGGTGGATTTACATCACCGAATGCCCACTCATAAGCAGGCAATTGGCCATTCGGATGCATGTACCATTCGCGCAAAAGCAAAATAAGCTGGCTCTTTGCGAAATCAGGATCAATCATACTAAGTGGCACACAATGAAAAGCAAGATCCCAGGCTGCGTACCACGGGTACTCCCATTTGTCGGGCATGGAAATAATATCTTCATTATTCAAAGAAGACCATTGATGATTGCGGCCATGTTTGCGTTGATCCGGTGGGGCGGGCTGACCGGGATCACCATTCAGCCAACGTGGAATATCAATATTAAAATATTGTTTACTCCAGAGCATGCCGGCAAATGCCTGGCGCTGGATATTCATCAGGTCTCTATCCTTTGCTGTCGTTATGTCCTTATAAAATTCATTGGCTTCTTTTACCCGGCATTCAAACACATCATCAAAAGAAATATCAAATGGATCTTTATCAAGATTAAGTTTGCTCAGGCGCAATTTAACTGTTACGGAAGAATTGCCCTGGATATTGTACTCATACATTGGCGCCATCTTGCTTCCTTCTTTCTTTTCTTCTAACCAGTCAAATCGGCGTTCACGGATTGCTGTATGAAAGGCATCCTTTACATAAGGCGTAGGATTGGGCTGTCCGTATAATCTTGCCGTGTTTGTTTCATTCTCCGTAAATAAAATACGAACAGGCTTTTCAAAATAGAAATGATAATTTCCTTCCCGGTAATGATCAGCTTTTACATGCCCGTATCTTTCGCCACCATCTTTTAAACAGATCTTCGGTTTCTCCTGCATCAAACCAAAGCTCCACAGATTACGCAACCATAAAGTTGGCAGCAAAGCGATATACGCCGCATCATTCCCCCGGTTATGAACAGTTATACGAATCAAAATATCTTCTGCATCATTCTTGGCATATTCGGTAAATACATCAAAATATCTATTCTCATTAAAAATTCCTGTATCTAACAACTCATATTCCTTCTCAAACTTGTTGCGATTTCGATTCGTATTCACCAGGTCAGCATAAGGATATTCGGCCTGCGGATATTTGTATAAGTGTTTCATATATGAATGCGATGGCGTTGCGTCCAAATAGTAATACAACTCTTTTACATCTTCGCCATGATTGCCTTCATTGCCTGTCAATCCAAACAACCGCTCTTTTAAGATAGGATCTTTACCATTCCACATAGCCAGCGCAAAACAAATATGCTGCTGGTCATCACTAAAACCTGCGATGCCATCTTCTCCCCAGCGATATACTTTTGATCTTGCATGGTCATGAGGAAAATAATCCCAGGCATTGCCATACCCGCTATAGTCTTCCCGCACGGTGCCCCATTGACGTTCGCTGAGATAAGGTCCCCATTTTTTCCAACCGGGTTCCAACAATCGTTTTTGTTCTGCATTCATAGTTGTGTTTTTATGTAGTCAGCTGTGTTGCTACTATCATCGTCTGTTGTGTCACTCACTTCTACGTTAAGTATTCTATTCAGCAAGTCCGAAAGTCGGAAAGTCCGGAAGTCAGGAGACTATTCATTCAAATTAGAAAGTACTTTCGGACTTTCCGTCTTTACTACTTTCCGACTATCCATTATCCTCAAACCCCGGATACAATGTCATTCCTCCATCAACAAACAACGTAGTTCCATTAACATAATCTGCATCATCACTGGCAAGCCATACAGCGGCCCTGCCAATATCTTCAACCTGTCCAACTCTTTTTTGCGGTATCAGTTTTAATAATTGTTGTAGATGTTCGGCAGTATCCCACGCATCATGATTGATTGGTGTGGCAATTGCACCAGGGGCAATCGAATTGATACGAATTCTTTTTGGAGCAAATTCCTGCGCGATGGTTTTCATCATTAACATTACTCCGCCTTTGCTGGCAGCATAATTTGCGTGCCCAGCCCAGGGAATTACTTCATGTACACTGCTCATACAAATAATTTTCCCTGCAGATTTTGATTTGCCATTCACACCTCTTCTCAAAAACTCTTTGATCGCTTCCCTGGCACAAAGAAATTGCCCGGTTAAGTTGACACCGATAACGAAATTCCACTGGTCGAGAGTCATCTCCGTAAACTTTGCATCCTTCTGCAATCCTGCATTGTTGATGAGAATATCGACTGTGCCAAATTGTTCAACAACATCGGCAAACATTTGCTTTACCTCATCTTCTCTACTCACGTCACATTTATAGGTGATAGCCACTCCTCCGGTACTGTTGATATCCTTTACAACAGCTTCGGCCATTGCTTTAGCGCCGGGTACAGGATAGTTAACGACGACGGTGGCACCGGCTTTGGCCAATTCTTTTGAACAACCGGCTCCGATACCACTGCTGGCCCCTGTAACTATTGCGATCTGTCCTTCTAATTTTCTTTTTTCCATGATAGTTTTATTTTTAGTAGATCATTGCAGACAATACTTTGCTGAGAGCATTAGCTGACCTCGTGCTTTTTATTTCATTCAACCCTCTCTGAATTAATTTGATCTCGAAATCGGTTACTGCATTTCTATAATTTTCAAAAGCCTCTTCGCCTGACTTAAAAGGATTTAACGATCTATATGTATCATTCTCCGTTCTTCCGTCATTGCACATATAATAAAAATGATCAGCACTTTGCAAAGAGCCCCACCATTCCATCGCTCCGTGCATGGTAGATTGATTCACCATATTTTCCAAACTATAAATTTTTCGAAGCGTATTATTCTGCATCATGTTTTCACACCATACACAACTCAGCATTTCCTTAGCCTCCCAGGAAATAGTTCCGGGAACGTCATAAATATCTTTTGGGTAATAGTTTTCTAATGCTTCAGAAGGAGTAACGAATTTCCATTTTTCATTTGATAGAACAGCTGATGGAAGATGGCTTAAAAACCGGAATATACCCGAATCGGCTTTTTTATGAATGCCAAAAGTTTCATAATCCATGAAGAGATTCACATTACAGGTATTTTCATGCTGGTTGTGTAACCAACCAGCATATTTTTCTGCAGTTAGTGGTTGTTCATTCCAGGCAGGGTCATCAAACCGGAAAGCAATATCATCACTCAATCTTACATTCCGTAATAGCAATCCAAAGTCACCATTGCCAGGTGCCGCATATATATGATTTGGTGTACGTCCGTTTAAAATGTTGTCGGGCCCTTCACACAATATTCCCTTATAACCCATCCCGGCGATAAATTTTGCCAACTCATTGTTATAGATAAGTTCTGTATTGCGGAAAACTGCAGGCTCGGTACCGAATAATAGCCTGATCAGGTCATCATGTTGTTGTACCTGTCGCTTAAATTCATTTTTAGCATGCAGCCAGCTTAAAGAATGGTAATAGGTCTCTGAGAAAAATTCAACACATCCCGTTTTCGCTAAGTCCCGGAAAGATCTGATCACATCAGGCCGGTGTTTCTGTAATAATTCGATTGCAGTGCCGCTTATAGAAAAGGCAGCTTTAAACTTCGTTTTATTTTCTCTTATCAAAGAATGTATGACCTGGTTTGCGGGAACGTAACATTCATTAGCAAGTTTATCAACTGCAGACTGGCAAGCCTGTTCATCAAACCATGTATCGTAGGCACCTACACTTCCGGCTGCGAATCTCTTCAACCGGTAAGGTATATGCACTTTAAAACTTAAACTTACAGATGGCATGGTTTATTAATTTCCGGGTTTCAGTTATTTTCAGGAAAACGGCCGCTGTTATTTCACAGGGCCGTTTCTTTCTTTACCAACCAAAACCTACCGGCAGGCAGGCAACTGCTACATGAAAAAACTTTCTCAAAATTATATCGGATCGAAGGGTGAGACTGTCACGGGTTTTACATTACGATGTTATTTGTCCGTTAATCAATTCCAGGCAACAGGATTATTTAATTCAATATGCTTGCGATTGTAACATAACATCCCAGAAGTTCTTAATTCGTTCAATAACATATTTACGCTTTGACGTGATGTGGCGATGAAACCGGCAATATCACTATGCGTTAAATAGTTGTTCAGGATTATTTTGTCTCCCATACGGTTGCCATCTGTGCGGGCCCAATGCTTGATAAAACGTATCAACCTGTCTTTGGTATCCAAGAACACCAGGTCAGCATGCCGATTCTCCAATCTTTGCAATTTGGCATTCACCTTTCTTACATAATTCAGGGCCATTAATGGATTGTCTTCTAATATTCTTTTGAAATCATTGACATGAAATGATACGATGATCGTGTTGGCCGTAAGTGCTTCGGCACTCTCGTACCGGCTTAATTGACCTTCCAGGCTCAGGTCGCCAAAAATATCAGGCTCCACCAGTATATCCTTGATCAGTTCACTTTCAGCAGCACTGTTATCTGTGATCTTTACTTTTCCTTTTACCAGGAAGTGCACTCGTGTATAGCCGCCTTCGCCGTAGCTGATCACTTCACCACGGTAAACGGTTCTCAATTTTGCCATCCCGGCAGTTTCTTTCAGTTTCTGCTCAGTCAATGAAGACATAAGTGGATGGTTTCTCAGGTAGATGTATTTCATGTCGTCTGTCATAACTGTAGTTTTAAAAAGTTTATAATGGTTTGTTTTAATTGAGTGTTAATGCGTTTTCAATCTTGGTGATCACAACATTTTTAGGGACAAGCCCGGATACATGGTCAACGATTTTTCCGCGTTTGAAGAAGAGGATTGTTGGAATCTCCGTAACGCCATACTCCTTATCTATTCCCGTTTCCTTTTCTACATCGATCGTAAAAAAGTTTACTGTACCTGTATACGATTTTGAAAGCTCTTCATAGATCGGAGATATTATTTGGCAAGCTCCACTCCATTCTGTTTTAAACTTCACGAGTGACAGTGCCCGGCTTTCCATTACTTCTTTCTTAAATTCTTGCTTAGATATTTTCCTGCTCATATTCTCATTTTAAAATTTTGCTGATTGATATTTTCAATGGTCGTGCCAAAGTTTTTTTTCATTTTTGTGCTCGCATATAATCAGCTCCTGTAGCGGATTTCAACAGATCATTAGTCTACGGTCTATTTCGTAGAACATTGCCCGGTTTCCCAGCATTTTGGGAATCTCCCAAAACATTGGGAGTGCCATCAGAAAGTTTGTGAAATAAAAAAATCCCCTTTCGGGGATCCTGACCATGGAAACCGTCAACTTTAGTTAATTATACTTTTTGTATTTAATATCGATCCAATTTGCGTCAGCTTTCTTTATATAAACACGCTGGTCTTTATTCCACGTTTCTCTTACATCAGTATTATAATTTAAATACAATTTTCCATCAACGATCGTCCATGCATCAGGGCTTGTTTTTGCTTTATAACCTCTTGAACAACCAAAGGCACAATAGCCACCGTACTGCGGCTCATACTTGCCCGGAGTAGCCTTAAACAGATCGGCATTTGCCCTATTACTGAAGAACCAGTTCGTTCCTTTATACATCACGCTAAAATCAGGAGAGCCTTTTACCGGCTTGCCATCTTTAAAATAGGATACCACATCATAGCCGCCAATAGCTGCCTTATCTTTTACATAGATCTCGTCTTGCTGGGCAAATAAGCCAGCGTAAACAAACAGGCTTAGGCCTAATAAAATACTTTTCATTTTTTTTACATAAAACTATCAGGCCCTGGCGCACCAGGGTGTCGGAAGTTTTACAGCAGGGATCATTTTCACAATTCATTTGTAGAATTTTGTCCGTCCCGGATCTCATAACATTTTTTTCACGTATATAATTCGACTTCTGTCTTTTAACGGACACCCGGCTTTTGATGGCGATAATAGCTTTGGCTGATAATGACAAATAACATGAGATCTAAAATTGTTTTGATAGCAATGTTCGGACTGGGTACTCTTGGCTCCTTTTCGCAAGATGCAACTGCAATAAGAAAAAAACATTTGAATCTTGGTAAAAGCGGGTTGGCAATCGATGGTTATGATCCTGTAGCCTATTTCAAAAGCAACAAAGCTACAGAAGGTAAAAAGGAATTTGCAGTAAATCACCAGGGAGCGGTTTACTATTTTTTAAATGCAGAGAACAAAGAAACCTTCTTCAAAAATCCATCAGCATACGAACCCCAATATGGCGGCTGGTGTGCTTATGCAATGGGAAAGAATGGTGAAAAAGTGAACATTGATCCCGAAACATTCAAGATCATTAACGGTAAACTTTATCTTTTTTACAATCGCTTTTTCAATAATACTTTGACAAGTTGGAATAAAGATGAGGCCAACCTGAAAACAAAAGCTGACGTTAACTGGCAAAAAACTTTTCACTAATGAGCATACAATTATCTGTAACAACTATTGCACCATGGGTTTTGCGAATTATCGCAGCCTTAATAATGCTACAAACTCTTTACTTCAAATTCAGTGCTTCCGAAGAATCAGTTTATATTTTTTCCAGATTGGGGATGGAGCCGTGGGGGAGAATCGGAACCGGTATACTTGAGTTGATCGCTTCAATTCTTATACTTTATCCAAAAACAACATTCTTTGGTTCTGTATTGGCAATAGGTTTAATGCTTGGCGCAATCGGCGCTCACCTGGGTAAACTCGGAATTGCTGTTAAAAATGATGGCGGGCAATTATTCATCTATGCTTTATTGGTTCTACTATCATCGCTTATTCTTGCGATCGTTTACAGAAATGAGGGCATTGATCTCTTAAAAAGAATAATATAACATATGCATAAACTAATTTTTTTAATATTTGTTACGGTAGTACTGAATTCGTGTGTTAAGGAAAATACTTCTACTGACCCTGTGAATAACCCTGTGGATACCACGATGGCGGATAAAAAATTTAGTGGTACATTTATTAACGGACCATATGGAGTTGTAACGGGATCAGCAAAGATCTATTTTCAAAATAATCAACTTATTCTGGCCCTGGAAAACTTTACTAGTTCTAACGGCCCTGACCTGCATGTTTATATTTCGAAAGAAGTTCAACCGGTTAATTATATTGATTTGGGAAGGCTGCAATCTGTAAGTGGCAATCAACAATACCAACTCACCGGTAGCATTAATTTTTCAGAATATAGATATGCATTGATCCATTGCCAGCAGTATAATCATTTATTTGGAAGCGCCGAATTAAAATAAAACAATCAAAAGCTATGATGCTAAACCAACCTATTCAGCATGTCTTTGTTCAGCTAAGTGAAACGCTGAAGCAATTGAGCAATGAAGAATATACCAGGAAAAGCGATGTACTGATGAATGCGACCATTGGCCAGCATGTCCGGCACATTATTGAGTTATTTCAATGCCTGGAAAACGGGTATCATACAGGAGTGGTAAATTACGAGAAGAGAAAAAGAGACTACGCAATAGAGACGAATAAATCGCTTGCTGTTGAATTGCTCAAAGATACCTACAGGCATATTGAAAAGCCAAACAAGGAAATAATGCTGGAAGCAGACGATTATTGTGACACCGTACAGACGGTTTTGATACCTTCTAATTATTACCGGGAGATCGCCTATAATCTTGAACATACGATCCATCACATGGCATTGATAAGAGTTGGGGTAAATGAGGTGTCATCTATTACATTACCTGAAGAATTTGGTGTGGCTTATTCAACTGTCAAATACCGCCAGCAATGTGCACAGTAACTATTATCCCGGTAAGAGACACATTTATCATCACTTCCAATCGGGATGAAAAAACAACCAGGAAGGATGCGATCCGCCCCGGCATGTCTTTTTACAATGGGCAAAAATTATTTTATCCAAAGGATGGTGATGCTGGTGGCAGCTGGATCGTAATGAAAGAAAATGGGGATGCCGCCGTACTGCTAAATGGCGCTTTTATTTGTCATTCCGCTGAGCCACCCTACCGGGCAAGTCGCGGAATTATCTTACTCGATATAATTTCAACTGAAAGACCTTCGGTTACCTTTACAAAGATCAACTTACAGGATATTGAGCCGTTTACCTTACTACTATTAGAAGGTAAAAGTTTGTACGAATTCAGGTGGGATGGTACAGAAAAGTACTGCAAACAACTTAGTATTAATCGTCCTTATATCTGGTCATCCGCTACATTGTATGACGGATTTGCAGTGAAGAAAAGAGAACAGTGGTTTGCTTCATTTTTGAACAGTCATCCTACGCTAACACAGCAGGATGTTATGAGATTTCATCAATTTGCCGGTGTTGGGGATAACAGGAATGATCTTAGGATGACAAGAGACGGTGTTTATAGTACTGTGAGTATCACGTCAATTTTTCTTACGAAGGATAGAGCAAATATGAAATACCTTGATCTTAAGAAAGAAACTTTGTCTGAAATAAACATTGGACTATTACATCATTCGTCAACAGTATGAAAAGGATCCTGTATAAGCCTTTTTTTATAAAATTATTTAACTGGGAATACTGGCCCTTTCACGTCGTCTATGCCCCTTTATATCCATATTGGCTGTTCCTTTGT
>JAICPX010000339.1 GCA_025929635.1 Chitinophagaceae bacterium | reverse complement strand
TTACGGATCAAGATTTATCGGTGCCGGCCCACACAGAGTATTGTTTTTCTTTCACACTATCGGCAATAAGTTTTTGACGTTTCTTTCTAACCTGTTTACGGGTTTGAATCTGACCGACATGGAAACAGGCTATAAAATGTTCAAGGCCGTTGTTCTTAAACAAGTACGTCTTAAAGAAAACCGCTTTGGTTTTGAGCCAGAGGTAACGGCTAAAATGAGTCGCATAAAAAATATAAGGTTTTACGAAGTCGGTATAGCTTATTATGGAAGAACTTACAATGACGGTAAAAAAATAAAATGGACAGATGGTTTTTATGCCATCTGGTGCATTTTGAAATACAATATCTTTTCCCGCAAATGAATGATAGTATACCTGCCACAAAGGATCCCGTTGGCTTACACACACTAGAAGTGATCGCCAAAGCAGACCGTTTTAACAGGTGGATGTATGATCAATTCAAACACCAGTTAAAAGGTGAAATACTGGAAATCGGAAGTGGTATCGGAAACATATCAAAACTTGTAATTAAAGAAGGGCATGTTTTAACGCTTTCAGATTATAGTGAGGAATACTGCGAAGTATTGAAAAAAAAATTCCAGGGTATCACTAATGTCAAAGAAATAACAAGTATAGATCTTCTCCACCCGGATTTTAAAAACAAGTACTCGGCTTATAAGGACAAGTTTGACAGTATTTTCCTTTTAAATGTGATCGAGCATATAAAGGATGATGACCTCGCAATTAATAATTGTCAATATCTTCTGAAGAAAAAAGGCCATCTTATATTACTGGCTCCTGCATACCCGTGGCTATACGCTTCATTTGACAAACAGTTAGGACATTGCCGGAGATATTCCCTACGATCGTTAAGGGGGCTGTTGAAAAAAAACAATTTCAACATCTTATCAGGTTCTTATTTCAACTTTACAGGTATTGCTGGCTGGTTAGTGTTTGGAAAGATCCTGAATCAAAAAATGTTAAGCAGTGGTGAAATGGCTGCATTCAATAAAATTGTGCCATTCGCTAAAATTATTGATAAAATATTCGCGAAAAAGATAGGACTTTCGATTATCGTTACAGGAATTAAAAAACAATAATGCTTGGAGTACTATTGTCCTGGTTATACATCAGCTTCCTTTGTTGGGCCTGGGGCGTATTATTTATGCAACTGGTAAAAAAAATCACAAAAGAGGAATTACAAATACCTCATTTTAGTATTATCTGTATCGTCGGGCTGTCAGTCATTACAATTATCGCAAGTGCATTGTCATTGTTCATGCCACTTGGCAGTTGGTGGATTCAATTTATATTCATCATACCCGCTCTCTTCCTGTTTTTCCTATCAAATGTTCCCTATTTTTTTGCTTCGCTGAAAAAAGAACTTTCATTATTACATATGTCCTCCTCGGTTCTGTTGGGATCCCTGCTTCTTTTGATATTAGTGATGTGTACGTGGACGATAGTTCATCCGGATACCCTGGGTTACCATGCGCAAACAATGCAATGGATCGAAAAGTTCAAAGCCGTTCCCGGACTGGTTCATTTACATGTTCGTTTCGGTTATCAGGGTCTTTGGTTTGTTGATTCTGCCCTATTTGATTTTAGTTTTACGGGTAAACAAGGAGTAATCTTTCTCAACTCAAGCGTCCTTTTTTGGTTTTTGCTTTTTGTTGTTAACAGAATTGATCATAATTTATTTAAAGCAGGAAAAAAAATATATGGCCTGTGTTGGATCGGTTTCTTATCGTTATCATGCTGGAGTTACACACAGGTTCGATTAACAGCCACCTCGGCCAGCCCTGATTTTATTGCAACGATCTTCGTATTGGCAATTATTTATCTGCTTTTAGCCAAAGGATCAAGTCAGCTTCAGCAATATGTCTGGCTGGTAGCCGCATTATTGTCTATAGTTGCCGTCACCATAAAACTATCAGTGGCTCCCATGCTGCTGATTGCTTTCATGGCATTGCTCCTTTTTATGATCAGGAGAAAATTAAAAGTTTTTCTGGTTTGTGTTTCAATAGGGCTGTTTACGTTTTCAGCTTTTGTTGCAAGAAATGTAATCACATCGGGTTATGTAATATTTCCTTCTACTGCGGTCGATATTGTAAATGTTGATTGGAAATACAACGAAGGTCGTACTGCGCAGGAAAAAAATTACATTACAGCTTATGCCAAGAAACAGGGAGTAGTAACAAAAGAAGAGATCGATACGGTGAATAACATGACTGTCGGCGAATGGTTACCCGGCTGGTGGAGGAACAGATCAATTGCTGATAAAGTAATCGTCTTACTTTTTTTTGTCTCTTTAATTACTTCGATAATCTTCATCAAAAAACTTATCAGCTCAGGATTTGTCGCATTACTGCTCCTGGCGACGATGCTGGGAGGAGTTGTTTTTTGGTTTGTGTATGCCCCGGATCCAAGATTTGGATTTGGCTTTATCCTGGGATTTATTGGGGTAGTGGCTTATTTGCTCTTAAAAGAAAGAGAAATTCCCGGTCAAAAAAATATCCTGGCCATAACTCTTGTTGGGCTTTCCATTATCACATTGGCTTATACGGCTTATAGATTTATCAATTTCTTTCAAATATAACAATTAACGACCCCCCTGGGAATCCCGCCATCAGCATACAGAACACTTGATTGTGATGGAATAAAGGTCAATTCGCCGGCAAATGCAGAATTTGGTACCACTCCCGTGCCCTGTACAGATCTTAATTGCGAAAATTTTTTACCAAGAGGAATTAAGATCGAAAACGGATTCCGGGCTAGATAGAATCCCTGATGCTTTTGCCACTCATCGCTTTGCTGATCGCCATATCCATTAACCTCTCGGCATATGGCCGTGAGATCTCATTCAATGTTTCTGTTTTTTGATTGATCATGTCCTTATTGTCTGAATCAAGACTCGTTCTCAATTCATCGATCGCTTTAGTAGTGGCTTCAATTTCTGCCGGCAATAACAACCCGGCGTTTTTATCCAGGAACTTTCGTGTAGTGTCGATCAGTAGTTGGGCTTCCGTTTTTGCCTCCACAAGTGCCCTTATTTTAATATCCTCATTTGCATGTCGAATTGAATCCATCAGCATTTTTTCAACTTCCGCATCCGTCAATCCATATTGTGGTTTTACCTCGATGCTTTGTTCAACGCCGCTTCTTAATTCCTTCGCCCTGACATTTAATATACCGTCTGCATTGATCAGGAATGCGACTTCAACCTTTGCCAAACCCGCCGGCATTGCTGGTATGCCGGACAAATTGAACTCAGCCAACCTGCGATTGTCTTTTACAAGATCTCTTTCCCCCTGGTAAACAGAGATCCGCATCCCGCTTTGTCCATCTTTCTGTGTGGTGTATTGCCGCCCGGCTTTTGATGGGATCTTTGAATTACGGGGTACTAATACATCCATCAGGCCACCCATCGTTTCGATCCCCAGTGAAAGGGGTGTGATATCAAGCAATAAAAAATCCTTATTGTTCCCTGCAAGGATATCGGCTTGTACCGCTGCACCCAATGCGACAACTTCGTCGGGATTTAATTCGTCGTGCACTTTACGATTGAAAAACTTACTGACAGACTCTTTTACTAAAGGAACTCGTGTTGAGCCACCCACCATCACTACCTCATCGATCTCCTTTATTGAAATATTTGCATCGGCTAGTGCATTCTTACAACGTTGAATTGTCTTGTCAACCAATGACTGGATAAGGCCTTCGAATTCCTTCTTTGACAAAGAAACCTTGTCCCCGGCAACCGCGCCTTCATAATTTGAATTATTGCTTAAGTGCTTTTTCGCTTGTTCTGCTGTCAATCGCAGTTCCTGTGCAAGATCTTTATGAATCATTAATTCCTCTTCCCTTATTTTTTTCTGATCCATCCAATGTTTTACAATTGCGTGATCAAAATCGTCACCGCCCAGGTAGGTATCGCCATTTGTTGATAGTACCTCAAAAATCCCGTTACTGATGCGTAAAATGGAAATATCAAATGTGCCACCACCAAGATCGTAAACGGCAACCGTCTTCGTTTCATCGGTTCTCATTCCTAAACCGTAAGCAAGACTTGCTGCGGTAGGTTCATTTACTATTCTCAGCACGTCAAGCCCGGCGAGTTTGCCGGCATCTCTCGTCGCCTGTCTTTGCGCATCATTGAAATAAGCCGGTACAGTGATCACGGCTCTTGTCACGGGGGTCTTTAAAATATGTTCGGCTCTCTTCTTTAATTCTGTTAGTATATACGAAGAGAGTTCGACAGGTGAATAGAATTTATCTCCAACCTGTATCTTCACCAAACTCTCGGTATTATCGTCAATGACCTTATATGTAAAAAAAGAAGATCGTTCTTTGACGTCGTTATATGACTTACCCATCAAGCGCTTTACAGAAAAGATCGTATTCTGGGGTTCGGTGACCAGGTAATTCTTTGCTTCATCGCCAACCGTTATTGATCCACTTCTGTCAAAATATACTATGGAAGGAACCAGCGCATTTCCATCATGTTCTTTCAGCACGACCGGTTTCCTGTCTTCAGGATGAATAATTGCTACAAGACTGTTTGTGGTCCCAAGATCGATCCCAACGATCATTTCCTGTTGTTGTAGACTTCCCGTTGCTATATTGATTGCTATTTTACCCACGTTATCAAATTAAAAAATAAAGAAAACTTAAAATGCTGCCTGCAAAAGTATTAAAGCATCCTGTTTTTGCTATTACGAAGTACGAAACAAAAAAGTCTTCGCTGCAACGAAGACTTTGACCTATTATTTTTGATTTTTGGCTTTATCGCATCAGGTACATTTTACCATACCCTTTATTAAAGTATTTATCAGTATTGTCATCCTCCGCTTTGAATTTATCAAGCGATCTTCCATTAAGGTTTGTTACCACCCGGTACAAATAAATGCCGTTGGCAAGCTTTTGGCCGTACTGATCAGTACCGTCCCACTTGAACTCCGTAATATTCCTGCCAATATGCAACGGTCCTAATTCATCCCTGGTTATTTCTCTTACGATCTTACCGGTGATGGTCAATATCTGGATCTTAATATTCTGCGGCACTTCTGAGCCGGTGATTGTAAATACAAAGGCTGTCGAAGTGGTGAACGGATTCGGATAATTCAGCATGTTCGAGATCATCGGCTTATTGATAACCTGGAACCCTACCTTATACTCAACAGTTCCGGCAGTATTACCGCTCCTGTCTTTTCCGGTTACGATCAATTCATAATCCCCATCAAGCGGGAAATAAGGCAAGAAGTCTATTGTGGCCGTATTATCAGGATTGGGCGCAGCACCGGCGGCCGTAAACTTCAAGGTATCGTTTGTATTA
>JAICPX010000662.1 GCA_025929635.1 Chitinophagaceae bacterium | reverse complement strand
CTGGTATTAAATATGTTGTGAATTGTATATGGCAGTAAAAGAAAAACTTCGTCTTGACAAATACCTGTGGGCAATCAGGCTGTTCAAAACAAGAACACAGGCCGCTACCGCCTGTGATACCGGTAAAGTAAAATTCAATGGACAGCAGGCAAAGGCTGCCAGGCATGTAAATGTCGGTGAGGAATATGAAGTAAAGACCGAAGCTAAACGCTGGCGGATCCGGGTGAGTGGATTATTACACAACCGTGTCGCTTATGCTGAAGCCATAAAATATTACATAGATATTACACCCGCAGAAGAAATTGAAAGACTGCAATACCAGGCCGCAAGCTTTCATACAGGCAAACGGTTGAGCAAGATCGGCAGACCCACAAAAAAGCAAAGAAGAGATATTGATGAGTTTTTGGCTGAATAGCCTTCTCCCTGTTTTGCACTGACCTTACTGGCACTATTTTTTCGGCTAAAAAATTGGCCACCGTTAGAACCGTTGGAACAACATTTTTTAACCTATTAAAAAAGTCAATATGGAAAATAAAGCTATTGACAAACCCAGGACATCCTGGCCAAGTTTGTTTGACAGGGGTTGGGTAGAAAAATTTTTCAACTCGCCCATGGATGAATATTTCAATTTTGGGAAAATGGTAAATGTTCCGGCTGTAAATGTTTCGGAAACAGAAAAGGAATTCAAGCTTAGCATTGCAGCTCCGGGTTTAGAAAAGACAGACTTCAAAATAGATGCATATGATGACATGCTCACCATAAGCGCTGAACATGAAAGGGAAGAGAAGGAAGAAAAAGGCGGAAAGTACAACCGTCGTGAATATAACTATAGCAGCTGGAGCAGGAGCTTTTCACTTCCTGAAAACTGCGATTTGAATAAGATCGATGCTGAGTACAGGAACGGTGAATTGAGAGTCATCATTCCAAAAATGGAAATAAAAGAACCAAAGAAATCAAAGACGATCTCGGTGAAATAATGGGATATTTATGCAAATGATGGGATGCCCACAGCGATCCCCGTCTGGCCTGGGGCGAGACGGGGATTTAATTTTATAGCAATTATTTTTAATTTTAAAGCTCAAATTACTCTTATGAAACTGATGTTGCTTTCATTCCTTCTTCTAATTGTTTACAGCATCGACGCCCAGGAGACGGCTCCTCCACACCCACCTGTTGCGGATAGCCTGAGCCAGTACTCAAAAGATACTGTTGGCATTTTTCAAATAGTAGAAGTGGAGGCAAGTTTCCCCGGTGGCCTTCCTGCATGGAAAAAATTCCTCGAAAAGAACCTAAACCCAAATGTGCCGTTGAAAGATCTTCCCCGCAAAACAAAGTATTTTGAGCAAACTGCTATTTGTCAATTCATCGTTTGCAAGGATGGTACTATTTGCGATATAAAAGTAGTGAACAACGTATTACCCTCAATAAAAAAGGAAGTAGAACGTGTTATCAAGTTATCAGGCAATTGGAAGCCAGCCGAACAAGACGGAAAAATGGTAAAAGCCTACCGAAAGCAGCCGGTCACTTTTGTTGTAATGGAAGAATAGTCAACCCTGACCAAAATCAATCTTCACATTTACGGCTATCATTGTTTTCAGCATTGGCAGAAAGTATATTCGCGCCGTTAACAATTTTACTCACTTTAAAATTTTTTATATGGAAACCAAAGCCGTTGACAAACCCAGAACATCTTTGCCAACTCTTTTTGACAGCGGCTGGATGGAGAAATTTTTCAATGCCCCGTTAGATGAATTTTTCAACTTAGGAAAAGTAATGAATGTTCCT
>JAICPX010000372.1 GCA_025929635.1 Chitinophagaceae bacterium | reverse complement strand
TGATAAATGGGGGAAGCGGCTTGACGTGAGTGGTAGTTATTTTTTTAATAACAGGAACACACAAAATGATGAAAGCATCAGGAGAGAATACTTTTTGAGCGGTGATTCAAGCCAATTCTATGAACAGCAAACATTCTCAAGCAATTCGAATTATAATCATCGTGCCAATTTCAGGTTTGATTGGGAAATAGATTCTTCAAACTCTATCCTTATTACACCTTCCATTAATGTTCAGCAATATGACAACAATAGTGAGGTTTTAGGGTTGAATTATTACCATGGAAACGATACGATAAGTCAAACGCTTAACAGAACTTCTTCTGACCGTTTGGCATATAATTTTAATAATAACATTCTTTATCGTCATTCATTCAGGAAGAGAGGAAGAACGTTTTCTGTAAATTTTAATACAGGTATCAATAACCAGGATGTTGATATCTACACTGATGCTTTTACGCGATATTTTAAAGGCCCCTTAAGCCTCAGCGATACAATACTTCAATTTAATGACCAGCTAACAAAAGGTTACCAATTATCAACTAGTGTCAACTATACTGAGCCGGTAGGCAAGAAAGGTGCAATAGTTGAGTTCAGGTATAATCCATCATTCTCCTCTAATGAAGCAGATAAGGAAACGCTATTTTTTGAAGATGCTTCCGGAAAATATTCGCGTTTTGACACAAGCCAATCAAACGTTTTTGATAACACGTACACGACCCATAAGGGTGGTATTACCTATCGTAAGGGTGAACGCAATAAGCAAATTTCATTCGGACTCGAAGTTCAGTCTGCTACTCTAGAAAGCGAGCAGGTGTTTCCTTTTGCGACAAATGTAAAAAGGACCTTTGCCAATATTTTACCCAACGCAAGGATAAATCTCCCGTTATCTAAAAAAGAGAACATAAGGATTTTCTATCGTGCCAATACAAATGCACCTTCTGTCAACCAGCTGCAGGATGTGATAAATAGTGCAAACCCGGTTTTTGTAACGGCAGGTAATCCTGCCCTTGATCAAACATATTCTCATCGCATCGGTGGCCGGTATCAATACACGAACACCACAAAAGGCAACAGTTTATTTATAAACTTTTTTGGTTCTATGACCAACAGCTATGTAGCTACCGGTACTTTTATAGCCCGGGATGACTCAGTGCTCACTCCGACATTTACTCTTCGCAGGGGTTCTCAGCTGACCAAGCCATTAAATCTCGATGGACAAAGAAACTTCAACATGTTTATTACTTATGCTCAACCGTTTAAAGCTATAAAAACAAATATTAACCTGAATGCAGGATTTATGGTCAATAGGACACCGGGCGTCTTAAATTATGTTGAAGGTGTAACGCGGTCTTATGCATTTAATACGGGTGTCGTATTGGCGAGTAATATCAGCCAGTATGTTGACTATACTGTTTCTTACAATGGAAGTTTCAATAATGCAAAGAATAGCTTGCAGCCGGGTACTGAGAATAAATATTTTTCGCATACGGCATCTGCGAAGCTTAACTTGCAGAATAAGAATGGTTGGGTGTTCAATACCGATGTTATCAACCAGCTGTATTCGGGCCTCAGTGCGGGGTTTAATCAAAGCTATTGGTTGTGGAATATGGCAATCGCTAAAAAATTATTCAAAGGTCAAAAAGGAGAGTTGCGTCTTTCCGTATTTGATCTGTTGGACCAGAACCAAAGTATTTATCGTACCGTATCAGAGACCTATATTGAAGATGTAACGACACAGGTAGTAAGCCAATATTTCATGCTAACGTTCACTTATAACCTGAAAAACTTTGGAAAGGCGCCTGCAAGAAACTTTAATCAAAACCAGCGTGGAGATTTTTTCAGGAGAAATTAGTTGCCTAAATTGAAATCCGAAAACCAATGAAATATCTTGATCAACGAAACGGAGTTAATAGAACAGCTGAAACGAGGAGATGATACTGCTTTCAGGACGATTGTTGAGCAGTGGCAGGATATGGTTTACAATACAATTCTCGGCATCGTACAAAATGAAACTGAAGCGGAAGATCTTGCACAGGATGTTTTTATAAAAGTGTTTGAAAAGATCGGGACTTTTAAAGGCGATTCAAAATTCTCAACCTGGCTTTACCGGATAGCAACAACCACTGCGCTTGATCATTTGCGAAGCAGGAAAAGAAAGAAAAGATCCGGCTTTCTGCAATCGTTGAGTGGAAGTGGAGGTGAGGAAAAGGAACAAATCCCTGATTTCCATCATCCCGGAGTAAGCCTGGACAACAAGGAGAGAGCAGCAGTTCTTTTTAAAGCAATTGATGAGTTGCCGGATAACCAGAAGGCGGCTTATACTCTTCACAAGCTGGAAGGATTGAGTTATCGTGATGTAAGTGAAGTGTTAAATACTTCGGTATCGGCAGTCGAATCTCTGATGAGCCGTGCAAATCAGAACCTTAGGAAGCAATTGGAGGAGTATTATAATAAGCATTATCGTTAGAAGGAATCGTTTTTATACAACGTCAAATACTCGGTAAAATGACACAGAAAGAAAAAATACAACAGGAAATTGAAAAAACCCTTGACAGCCTTAATGGAATGAAGAGGGCCGAAGCAAATCCCTTCCTTTTTACCCGCATTCAAGCCCGGATGAACAGAAAGTCCGGCGGTTGGGAAAGGGCTTTTTCTTTTGTCAGTAAGCCTTTAGTTGCGCTGGCGATGCTTGCCCTTGTAATGGCAATGAATGGCTGGTCCTACTTTGGTAACAGCATACCTGCTGAAACGCTGGTATCCGATACAGAAACTGCGAGCTTACCTGAATTTGAACGTGAGTATAAGTTTATCACATCTACCGATAGTTACGATTACGAAAATGCAAACGACGAATGAGCTATTTAAGAAACAATAAATTATTGCTGCTGATCATTGGAGTATTGTTGGTTGCCAATATCAGTTTGCTTTGGTTTTATGTTTGGAAAAAACCGGCAGGGAAAGGATCGAGGTCTCCATCGGAAACGCCAAGTATGAAACTTAAACGTGAAGTTGGATTCAATGATCAGCAGGCTACCGTTTACGATTCACTGAGAGAAAAGCATTACGGCAGTATACGACCAATGTTTGAAGATCTCAGGACTTCAAGAGATAGTTTATTTAAGCTGATGCACCGGCCAATGGTTGATGATTCTTTGATCGCCAGGCAATCTGAGGTCGTTTATGAAAAACAGAAAGCGATCGACCTGAAAATGCACCGTTATTTTCGTTCGATAAGAGATCTGTGCACAGAAGAACAAAAACCTAAAATGGATTCCTTCCTTACAAATCTTGCTAAGAAAATGTCGAATGGCCGCCGATGGGGTGGTGGAGAGAAAAAGGACAAAAAACCGAATTAGTAATCCCTATTTTTAAAATACATACAATGAAAAAAACAATTGTTGCACTGGCGGTATTATTGGTAACAGGTACCGTTTCCTCATATGCGCAGGGTGGTTTCCAGATGCCAGGCCCGGAGGAAAGAGTGAAAAGAGTGCATGCCAAGCTGGACAGCGCATTTAAACTTGACGAGGCAAAAGCAAAGCAGGTGGATGATCTTTTTCTGGAGTTTTATAAAACTCAGGATAAAGTAAGACAGGAGCTGATGGATGGTAATGGTGGAAATTTCCAGGGTATGAGGGAACAAATGGAGCAAAAGATGAAACCTCACCAGGAAGCCCTGGACGCAAAGTTGAAACCAATACTTGGTGACGATAATTTTAAGCTCTGGAAAGAACAGATTGAACCTACGTTGCGCAGACGCGGTGGTCCGCCAAGAAATAATTGATAAGAGCTTGATGCTTGCCCTGACGATGATCAATGTTTGTTTCAAATCCCCGTTTATCCGGGGATTCTTTTTATGGGATAATTATTCTTTCAGAAAAAATTCTATTATACCATTTGAACCCAAAGTGCTTGACAAATTCACCTGGTATTTCTTTTTCCTTGTTTTGATGAATAAGAGAACTGTGCAGGGGGGAATTGATCCAAGACTTTCGGCGACCAGCTTTAATTTATTCAGCGAATTGTTTTTATCAAGTGAAACAGTAATTATGATCGGCTTAGCCGATACAAACTGCTTATATAAGATCATCGAATCATCGAGGTAAAGCGAAACAGAATCGTGATCGACTATGCCATTATCATATAATTCGATCGTTATGTTTTCCTTTTCGTCGCTGCCAATTTCTATCAAACTTTGTATATCGGAAACTCTCTCCGGTTGTTTACCGGCTTTTAATAATGCTGTCATTTTTTTATCAGCCGGCTTTTTCTTTTCGAGCCATACGCCGGCAGCCGCGCAATGAAATAAGGCGGTGGAATTGTCTTTCCATCTCCCTTCTAACCTGAACGAACTATCGGTTGAAGAGAATTTCATCGTGTAATTTCCCAGGCAATTCTCTTCCATAAAACCAAGCTTGACTGCAATGGTGCTGTCTTCTGAAAAATAAATGGTGCCATCGGCTCTTATTACACCATATATTTTATAATGTTCATATTGGTTATGTTGATAATAAAGATGAGAAAGACCGGTTATCAATGAATCATTATAAACAGAGATCTCGACAACCAGTTTATCAGGATTTGCTGCAAACGCATGCCCTTTGTAATTGCCAACCCATACACCCGAAATATCCTGGGTGTGTGATATATAACAAGCAACAAAAGATAAAAGAAAAGTAAAAAGAAGTTTCATGGACGAAATATTGTCCGACTAAATTTACTTATTTCCGGCCATTGGAATTTTTAAAGAAGAAGTGCCTGATTTATCGTTAAGAAGCTGGAACGGGCAAAATCGAAAAAATGCTGAAAAAAGGGAGTATGAAACCAAAACAGATAAATAATTAATCAATTTCATTTTCACCCAGTTCTTTTGTGAGTTTAGTAAAGCCGATCACTTCGCCCTCGTCATCATGTAAGGCTGTAATAAG
>JAICPX010000211.1 GCA_025929635.1 Chitinophagaceae bacterium | reverse complement strand
TGCTGTTATTAAAAGCATCATTCACAGGAAGCAATTGGAAAATCATTCCTGGTGGCTGATAACAACTGTATTTATCATTATGATGCCAGCCCTGGGAAGAGGTATACAACTTGTGCATGTAGGAATGCAGGCTGGAAATTGGCCCGATGTGGAGATCATGCCATCACTATATTTTACAGAGGGATTGATCATTGCGATGTTGCTTTTAGGTGCATGGAAATATGGAAAATTAAAGCATCCTGCTACCTGGCTTGCTGTTGCGGTAAATGTGTTTAATCTTTTTTTGGAACCCATTGGGAGATCTGAAGCCGTGCAATCGTTTCTAAAAATCCTGATTAAAGGCTAATTATTGTTGTACAGAAAACGAATTGTAAAACTTGCTTTCATCTTTAGATGCCTTTCCTGTATTGCTCCCGGCAAGAAGTTGATAAGGTCTCCTACCTACCAGGAATACTTTTGATGTCCAGTAAAATGAACCCGATTGGGCAACAAATTCAATGGCCTGGTAACCATTGAACTTCGTATTGGTCGTTGAAACAAGCGTACCACTGATGCCTTTGATAAAATTATCGCGGTTAGCTTCTAATTCTTTTTGCGCATCAAATGTGTAGCTGCTCTCATAATCCACCCAACCGATCACAAAATAATCAGTCGGGGTTTTTGAGATAAATAAGTTTGTAGTGTAATTAGGATACGTTCTGGAAGTGTCTGTTTGTATTTTAGGTTGCGCGGGGAGGAGGACGGAAAATTTGCCTGCGGCCGAATTAAATGTTATCCAATCCTGGCTTTGAATTTTTGAAATAAAACAAAAGCTTAATAAGGTAAGGAAAAATATCTTTTTCATTATTAGACGGTTGATTAGCGCACAAGATAATGAAAGGATTTAATTAATTTATTTTACGCGGTACACGGGATATCGCAAATAATCGGGTTCAACCCAGGGCGAATTTTCATAAACAAAATTTAGCTGTGCCCTGGCGTTTTTTGCGAAAGCTGTATCAGCTGCTACACGTTGACCAAGTTTTGCTTTCACATCGGGATTGTTCTTCAAATAATCGGCTGCAATATCTTCAAATGCATAACCGGAAAAACCTTCTTTTTGCCCCAGTATACCATCAAAGAAATTCCAGGCGAAATAAGAATCAGAAGCTGCAGGCTCCAATGTTTCAATTAAGAAACGATTAGCGACCTGGTTCAAGGGAATATAATAATCACCTTTTTTGAATTTTAGCTTTTGAATTGAAGTGCTCGTTTTTACCTCACTATTCAGATGATGCATTTCAAATTGTCGCGGAGCAGTTTTGTATTCATCGATCCGGTAAACTTCTACTTCGATCATTGTATCTTTTTTCAATTGTGTCATCTGCACTTTGTTTGTTTTCAGCAGATCGATAACGGGCCACCAACCCTGGGGAATGATGTATGCTTTTGGTTTTTGAATAAATACTGATGGTTTGTAGAAATTATAAAATGGAATTTCTTTTTCGTATGGTTTTGTCCTGTCATAAAACAAACGTGACAAACCGGATACTTCACTTGGTTTGCGACCGGCTCTATATCCTTTATAAATTCTTTTGGATGATTGCGAACGGTCCAGTGACCAGGCAATCGGAAATTCAATTGCAGATTTCACGGATTCTTTGGTTTGATTACGCAGATTTTTTATTTGCTCGCTGTTTTTACTCGTAAAATCAATAAAACTTTTCATCAGTTCATAAGTTGATTTTACCCTTTGATCGTAGGGTTTAAGCATATGTGTTTCTGCAACAAATGAAAAAGTATGCCATAAAGCAGCGTAGCCACTGCTATAACGCGGTCCCTCAAAAAATTCGGGCCAGCCATTATCGGGACTGTCACCAAAAGCATTTACATACGGAATAAGATCATAACCTTTTTCCTTCATGCTTGAATAGAGACCGGGTTCAAACGTTTTATTCATGTATTCGCCAAGTACACCGCCCAATTTGTTGTGCTGGGTGCAGATCAGTGTCATGATATGCTGGTAATCGGCGCCATCACTCACATGATTATCAAGAAAAACATCAGGATCGGTTAAATGAAATATTTCAGCAAATGATCTTGCTTCTTTTGAATCACATTTGATGAAGTCCCTGTTCAGATCTAAATTCTGAGAGTTGCCTCTAAAACCAAATTCCCCGGGTCCATTCTGATCAACACGATAATGAGCGCTGCGGTTTAAACAACCACCGATATTGTAAACTGGAATGATGGCAAGAACGACATTATCAGGTAATTTACTTTTATTAATCACGATGTCTCTTGCTAAAAGCATGCTTGCATCTATTCCATCAGGTTCGCCGGGATGAATGCCATTGTTTACAAGAATCACCCTCTTATTATTCTTCCGTATATTGTCAAAATTATAGTCGCCATTATTTGCTACTACCACCAGGTGCAAAGGGTAACCTGCATCACTCATCCCCATAGTAAGCATCTTTACTTTGCCTGATTGCACATCAAGCTTTTTCCACCAATCGATGATCTCATGATAAGTTGGCGTTTGTGTGCCATTACTCTTTTCAAATACAGTTGTAATATTTTGCGCAGACAGGAATAAATAGCAAGGGAAAAAAAGAACAAAACCGGTTATTTTTTTCATTCTCCAGAAAATTGAGAGTCAAATATGACTTTTTTTATGCAAAAACGGATAACAAAAAAGGGAACTGGAACGTTCCCCTGGGTTTAAAAAAGCTGTATGAATTATCCAGGCAAAACTTTTTAGTGATCATGGTATTACCTGTTATTCTCACTAAATGTATTCCTGCGGCAAGCGTTGCCCGTGTAATCGCGCTATTGGTTTTGTTAATAATAAAAGCATCTTTTCACGCAGATGCTTTATTCTTTCAAAGAGGTCGATCTGTTTATTTTAGTCCATTCAACTTTTTCACCAAACCGCTTTTTAAGTTAGCAGCTTTGTTTTTGTGAATGATGCCTTTTTTTGCAAGCTTATCGATCATTGCAATAGTTGAAGGCAAGTTTTTTCCAGCCTCAGTTTTGTTCGTTTCTTCACGTAATGCATTCAGTGCATTGCGGGTTGTTTTGCCATAGTATCTGTTCCTGTCACGGCGTTTTGCAGCCTGGCGGGTATCTTTTTGTGTCGCTTTATGATTTGCCATTTACTCTTTTTTTTGAGGACAGCAAAGGTAAGGTCACAGTGAGTAAATACCAAAAGACAATCCCGGTTTTACGGGGACCGGGTTCCAAAAAAAGCTGAACACAGAGCCGGAAGATAAAAGGAGCGTCGCAACAGGTGATGCTCAGGGATTTGTAGCTGGTGACAAAATTCTTAAAACATTCAATCTGAGAGCGGTTTCGGTTTTTTGACGGATATTTGTCGCCTCATCCCCAGCCCTTCTCCATCAAGATGGAGAAGGGAGAGGGATGGGGTGAGGCGTAAAAAGACTCCAATGAAAGATTTCCAATATATCACCAGCCAGCATCCTGCCTTTGTTGAAAATCTATACCAGGATTTTGTAAAAGATCCGTCCAGCGTTGATCCCGAATTCAGAAAATTCTTTGAGGGATTTGACTTTGCGATTTCATCGGGTATAAAACCAAATGGAAACGGTGCAACGGCGAAAGAGGAACCAGCAGTTGTTACTGAAAGCAAAGTTGACCCGATAGCTATCGGGTGGAAGCGTGAACTTGGTGTATACCGGATGATCCTTGGCTATCGTAATAAAGGTCATTTGATCGCCAAAACAAATCCTATCCGCAAACGCAGGGATCGCGGTGCCAATCTTACACTTGAATTTTTTGGGTTCACTGAAGCCGACCTCGATAAGGAATTTCATGCAGGCAGTTTGATCGGACTTGGGACAACTACATTAAAAAATATTATTGCACATCTTGAGAGATGTTATGCGCATCACGTCGGAATTGAATTCAAGTATATCAGCAACCAGGAAGAAGTTGATTGGCTGACAAATGAATTGGAGAAAAACTTTCACCAAAAGCTTTCACTGGATCAACGCCGGCGGATCCTCGAAAAGTTGAACCAGGGGGTGATGTTTGAAAAATTTCTTCACACGAAATATGTCGGGCAAAAGAGATTTTCATTGGAAGGAGGCGAAACAACAATCGCTGCCCTGGATGCAATTATTAATTCGGCGGCAGAACTGGATGTGCATGAAGTGGTCATAGGTATGGCACACCGCGGCCGTTTAAATGTGCTGGCGAATATCATGGGTAAAACTTATGAGCAGATATTTAGTGAGTTTGAAGGGACGGCAAAGCTGGACCAGACAATGGGGAGTGGTGATGTAAAATATCACATGGGTTTTGGAAGTGAAGTGAAAGCTGCCGACGGAAGAACCATGCATTTAAAATTGATGCCTAATCCTTCTCATCTTGAGGCGGTTGACCCGGTTGTTGTGGGTTTTTCAAGAGCGAAGGCAGATATCATGTATGAAAGTCATTATGACAAGATACTCCCGATCCTGATCCATGGGGATGCTTCATTGGCGGGACAGGGTGTCGTGTATGAAGTTTTACAAATGAGTTATTTGAACGGTTATTACACTGGCGGCACTATTCATTTTGTTATCAATAATCAAATTGGGTTTACTACGGATTTTGATGATGCCAGAAGTTCTGATTATTGTACATCATTGGCTGCTGCTATCCAGGCACCCGTGTTGCATGTGAATGGGGATGATCCCGAAGCCGTGGTCAAATGTGTTGAGATGGCAACAAAATTCAGGCAAAAATTCCATTCCGATATTTTTATTGATATGGTCTGTTACCGCCGTCATGGACATAATGAAGGCGATGATCCAAAGTTTACGCAGCCGCATATGTATGCGCTTATTGATAAGCATCCAAATCCCAGGGAAGTGTATATAAAATTTCTCTTAGATCACGACGAGGAAGATGCGCAGGAAATGGCCAAAGAAATGGAGAAAAAGTTCTGGGCTGACTTGCAGGAAAGACTGGATGAGGTGAAACAAAACCCTTTGCCTTATAAATACCAGCCGCCGGAATTGGAATGGAAAAAATTAAGAAGAGCAACGCTGGAAGACTTTGATGTTTCCCCTGATTCGGCCATCAGTGAAGCATCATTCAAAAATGTTTTTGAAGCATTAATGAAATGGCCGGAAGATTTCAAGCCAATCAGAAAGGTTGAGAAGTTATTGCAGGATAAGATAAAATTATTCCAGACGGAGAATAAAGTTGATTGGGCAACAGCAGAGTTGCTGGCTTATGGAAGTTTGTTGCTTGATGGAAAAGATGTAAGAATGAGCGGGCAGGATGTGCAGCGGGGAACTTTCAGTCACCGGCATGCTGTGTTACGTGATGAAGAAAATGATAAACCTTATAATCGTTTAAGCAGGGTGCCGGGAGCAAAGGGAGAATTTAAGATCTATAATTCGTTGTTGAGCGAATACGGCGTATTGGGTTTTGAGTATGGTTATGCCCTTGCACATCCAAATGCATTGGTGATCTGGGAAGCACAGTTTGGCGATTTTGCTAATGGCGCACAGACAATGATCGATCAATTCATCTGTGCGGGCGAGCAGAAATGGAACAGGATGAACGGAGTTACGCTCTTGCTTCCCCATGGTTACGAGGGACAGGGACCCGAACACAGCAGTGCAAGATTGGAAAGATTTTTACAAATGTGCGCCGAGTTGAATATTGTCGTTACCAATATTACTACTGCCTCCAATTTCTTTCATGCATTGCGCCGGCAGTTGTTGTGGCCATTCAGAAAACCGTTGATCAATTTCACACCGAAAGCAAATCTTCGTCACGCGGGATCGTATGCTGTAAAAGATGAGTTTACAAATGGAACTTTCCTTGAAGTGATCGATGATCGATTTGCTGATCCTTCGAAAGTGGAAAAGGTCTTATTCTGTAGCGGTAAAGTGTATTTTGACCTGGCCGAAAAGCAACAGAAAGATGACAGAAGAGATATTGCCATTATCCGGCTTGAGCAATTGTATCCCTTGCCGGCGAAGCAATTGGATGCGATGTATGAAAAATACAATAAGGCCACCTGGTTTTGGGTACAGGAAGAACCACTGAATATGGGTGCAGCTTCCTACCTGAAGATGAATCTTCATAGCATTAACTATGGCCTCATCAGTCGACAGCCGTCTGCATCAACAGCAACAGGATACCATAAAGTGCATGTGCAGGAACAGGGTGAGATAATTGAAACAGCATTTAGTATATAAACACGTATAGCACTAATTATTACAAATTAGCGCAAATTAGTTTTACTTAGCATTAATTAGCGTTTTATGATCGATATAAAAGTTCCAACGGTAGGAGAGTCAATAAGCGAGGTCACTTTATTAAAGTGGACAAAGAACGATGGTGATTATGTAGAAAGAGACGAGGTGATCGCTGAACTCGAAAGTGAGAAAGCAACCTTTGAAGTGAATGCTGAGAAAGCTGGTATCATCAAATTAGAAGATATCAAAGAAGGTGACAGTATTAAGGTAGGAGACAAGCTGGCAAGTATTGATGATAAGGCATCGAAGCCTTCGAATGGAAAGCCTGAAAAGAAGTCAGATGCGAGAAGTCAGAAGTCCGATGTCGGAAGTCACAGGTCTGAAGAGAAGAAAAAAGCCAGGACCGAGGAGAAACCTGAAACACCATTTAAGGGGCATTCAAAAGATAAGCCGGCAGTAATTCTACCGGAAACGAGCAACCAGGAACCGGAAACCGATGTAAAAGCAACTCCTGTTGCTGCGGCGATGATCGCTGATAAAAAAGTTGATCCTAAAAAAATTACTCCATCAGGTCCGGAGGGAAAAATTCTAAAAGATGATGTTCTTGCCGCATTGAGCAGCCCGGGCCGTAAACCAGGTGCTGAACTATTTTCAAGAAACGAGAGGCCGGAAAAGATGAGTAATCTCCGGAAAACGATCTCAAGAAGATTAGTTGAAGCAAAGAATACAACTGCCATGCTCACAACATTCAATGAAGTGAACATGCAGGCGATCATGGATACCAGAAATAAATACAAGGATAAATTTAAAGAAATACATGGAGTGGGGTTAGGGTTCATGAGTTTCTTTATAAAGGCATCCTGCTATGCATTAAATGAATGGCCATCGGTGAATGCATATATTGACGGCGACAATATCGTTTATCATGATTACTGTGATGTATCAATTGCCGTTTCTACGCCACGTGGACTGACAGTTCCAGTTATTCGGAACGCGGAGAGCTTAAGCATGGCCGATATTGAAAAGAAAGTAATTGAAGTAGCAACAAAAGCAAGAGATAGCAAGTTGACGGCAGATGACTTAACGGGGGGCACGTTTACTATTACCAATGGCGGTGTATTTGGATCCTTGTTAAGTACGCCGATCATCAATATTCCTCAAAGTGCAATATTGGGTATGCACAAAATAGAAGAGCGACCAATCGCGTTGAACGGGCAGGTTGTGATAAAACCAATGATGTATGTTGCGTTAAGCTATGATCATCGCATCGTTGATGGTCGTGAGTCGGTAAGTTTTTTGGTTAGAGTAAAAGAGTTATTGGAGAACCCGGACCAACTTTTATTCGGAAAGGATCCTGTTATCACGTTATTAGAACTTTGATTACAAAACAGCCTCAGTATTTTTTCCCCGTTATTAGTTTCATTTAATAAATAGTCGTTGAAAAAATCAACTACCACCGCCAACGGC
>JAICPX010000026.1 GCA_025929635.1 Chitinophagaceae bacterium | reverse complement strand
AGGCTTTTACTTCTATAATAATTACCGGGTCAAACGACATTACTATAATTATGGCAGGAAAGTTTATCAACAGTCGCAGGGAGAAAACTCTGAAATGATAATCGGAGAGACGGGAATTACGGTAAAGGACGAAGCCACTGACGCTAGTTACAAATGGTCTGCCTTTATCAGGAAATACGAAAGAAACGATGTTTACTATTTATACATGTCATCAAACCTTGCGTTGATCATTCCCAAAAGGGTTTTTAATTCCGTAACCGAGAGAGAATCGTTTGAAAAAATGCTGGCACAATACCTCCCGTTGCAAGTTGATTTACCGGTGGTAAATAAATAATCTTTGCTGCTGGTCTTATTTTCATATCTTACTGCCTCTCTTCTACCCTCTGGTTACTTTCAACATTTAGTTTAAATACAAAACCACCAAACAATGAAACGTAGAAAATTCATCCAGGATTCATCATTACTTGCATTAAGTATCGGCGTTTTTGGAAAAATAAAATGGGATGGTGAAAAATATGTAGGTACTGATCCGACTACAACCGACATACTCGGACCATTCTATCGCCCTGGTGCTCCTTTCAAAACTGATCTGATTCAACCGGGAACAAAAGGCGAAACACTTCATTTCAGCGGAACCGTTTTTGGTAAGGATGGCAAAGCATTAAAAAATGCATTGGTAGAAATATGGCATTGTGATGAAAATGGTGTGTACGATAATACCTCTGATGCATATGTTTATCGTTCTTCATTTAAAACCGGCGCTGATGGAAAATATAATTTCAAATCAATCTACCCGGTGCCTTATGCCGTAAATGCAACATTGACAAGACCAGCACATATTCACATGAGAATTTCTGCTGCCGGAGTACAAGATTTAGTAACACAGGTTTATTTTAAAGGGGATAAACATATTGCTGAAGATATAAGCGCAAAAGATCCATCAGCTTTGAACCGGATTTTGGAGATGACAAAGAACACAAAGCATGAGAAAGTGGTGAAGTTCGATATTTACCTCAAAGAAGAATATGTACTTGAAGCAATGGCCTTTAAGAAAATTGAAGGGTTGTATGAAATGAGTGACAAATCAATGATCGAGTTTTATAAAGATGGCGACCAGCTGTTTGCAAAAATCAATGGACAGATCATGGAAGCGATGGACTATAAGGGTGATAATAGTTTCGCAGGCGGTATCGATTATATCAAAGCAAAATTTGAATTACTCAGTAATGGCGGAGCTAAAGTAAAAGTCACAATTACAGAAGATAAACCTATCGAGATAACCGGTACTAAGTTGTTGAAGTATTGAGAGCTGCTATTGATAACCGGCTAAATTGTTATTACGTAAAACAATTTAGCCATTTAATAATTTAACAGTTTATCAGGCATCACATCTGAAGTTTATACCCATTCCTGTATTCTCTCTTCACAAACTGATTCGCCGGTTCAAAATTGGTGATCTTCATGTTCTTTCCATCCCATAACAATTGCTTGCGGCCATTGAATTGCCTGCGATTATTAACTGTTTCAAAGTGATTATAACTCAATACCGCAAGATTACCCATCAACACGGTTTCCGTTAATGGTCCCGCCTGCGAGAACGGCGAACTTGTATAAGCACCATATCCTTTTTTACATGCATCGGTCCACTGCTTTTGATGACCTTCTGAACCATTCTTTACAAATTCATATTTAGATGTTGGCAAGCTGGTCGAGGCCATTAGTTTGGTTGGCAGCAATGTTGGCTTTCTTCCGAATAACCCGGCCATTAATTTTCCTTTTGTTCCTTCAAATAAAATACCGCCATCCCATTCTGCAAACTGTTCATCGGGCAATAGCTCTGCAGGACGTTTTGGTTTAATGCCGCCATCATACCATATCAATTCAACAGGGGCAAGCTCGCCACGTTTTGGAAACTGAATATGAATTTTTGCTGAAGGCGGAAAACTTCCTTTATAAAAACTCTCCTGAAAGAAACCTGTGTACACAGAAGTCACACTACATTCAACCGCTACAGGATAACCCAGCTTCAATGCCCGATAAGGAACATCCATAAAATGACAACCCATATCACCAAGAGATCCTGTTCCAAAATCAGTCCATCCACGCCATATTGCCGGATGATAGGCGGGATTATAATCGCGATAAGGCGCAGTCCCGAGCCATAGATCCCAATCCAATTCCTTTGGCACTTCGAATTTGCCGGTTGGTAATGAAACTCCTGATGGCCATACCGGGCGGTTTGTCCAAACATGAACAGTATGCACATCACCAATGGCTCCCGCCTGGATCCACGTTTCTACAAGTCTTGTATCATCACCACTGCTTCCCTGGTTACCCATTTGAGTGACTACCTTATATTTTTTTTCGGCTTCTGTCAGCGTTCTCGCTTCATAGATATCATGCGTCAGTGGTTTTTCTACATACACATGCTTGCCCAACTGCATACATGGCAGCGCATGAACTGCATGCATGTGATCCGGTGTTGTTATTATCACTGCATCAATATTCTTGTGCTCTTTTTCAAGCATTACCCTGAAATCTTTATAATAAGGGGCATTGGGCCATTTCTTTCGGGCATTTGCAGCCATCTTATCATCCACATCACAAAGGGCAACTATGTTTTCAGCACCGTTGTTCCATGCATAAGGAAGATTTACGTCCGCCTTACCACCACAACCAATACCTGCAATATTCAATTTATCACTGGGAGCGATAAGACCTTTACCCAAAACATGTCTTGGCACGATCATCAAACCGGCAGCAGCGACAGTGGTATCTTTCAGAAAGGAACGGCGGGAATAGTTTTCATTTCTCTTTTTCATTGGCAATTTTTTACAAGTTACTCGATAGAAAAGGTTTGGAAAAATCTGTTTTCACAAGGTTGGAAAGTAGCGACCCGGTTGCCTAACTTTATCAAATGAAAAGCATTTTATTGATCATTCTTGCTGTCTGGCTTTCCTCATTTATTCCTGTTAAAAATAAATTGGTTTATAGTGTTCCAGCTAAGAAATTTTATAAGTGGGATGAATTTAACATGGGTGTGGATCTTTCTTATGTGAACCAGATAGAAGATTACGGCGGTGTCTATCGTGATTCAGGGCAAGTAAGTGATTGTTTTAAGATCTTAAAGGACCATGGTGCAAACACTGTCCGGGTTCGCCTCTGGCATACGCCAGCCTGGGTGGGTAAGCTGAATACAGGAAAACTTTATTATGATCTTTATGGTGTAGAAAAAACAATTCGCCGTGCAAAACAGGCCGGGCTGGCTGTTAATCTTGATATCCATTACAGTGATACCTGGGCCGACCCGCACAAACAAGAAACACCGGCAGCATGGAAAGGGCTGGCCCTGGATGTTTTAAAAGACTCTGTTTATAACTACACGTTGAGCGTTCTTAATTATTATAACAGTAAGAACCTGGTACCTGAAATGGTACAGGTGGGTAATGAAAATAATGGCGGCATGTGCTGGCCTGTTGGTAAAATCGTAAACGATGATTTTTCTAATTATGCTGTATTGTTGAAAAGCGGGATAAAAGCAGTTCGTGATTTTTCAAAAACCTCCACGATAAAGCCCAGGGTTATTATCCATGAAGCACAATTGCAAACCGCTGGCTGGTGGATGAATGGAATTACAAAAGAAGGTGTAACCGATTATGATATTATCGGTTTATCGCATTATACAAAATGGTCATCGGTAAAAACGATGCAGGGCGTTACCGATACGATACAACAGCTCATTAATACGTATAAGAAAACTGTAATGATCGTAGAAACTGGTTATCCATGGACAACTGAGAACGGCGATCAATACAATAATATTTTCTCGGCCAGGGATAGCGCACCCGGTTATAATATTTCACCAGATGATCAATACCGTTACCTGAAGGACCTGACCCAGGCGATTATCAATGGTGGCGGGAAAGGTATTCAATACTGGGAACCGGCATGGATCACATCAAAATTGAATGATGGCTGGGGCACGGGTTCAAGCTGGGACAATGTAACATTGTTTGATTTCAACGGGAATGCATTGAAAGGCGCTGATTATATGTGTTATCCTTATAAATTCTAATTAATGGACCGAAAATATTGGGAAAAGATTGCACCTGAATACAACGAAGAGATCTTTGATGTCCTAAAGAACGATAGCAAAGGATTGATCGTCTCTGCAATAAGATCGACCGCTTCACCAAATAAGACCGCAATTGATATAGGTTGCGCCATTGGAAAATGGTTACCGGTGCTTTCACCTATTTTTAAAAAAGTTCATGCGGTTGATATTTCTGCAGAAAATCTTGAAATCGCAAAAAAACTTTATCCCCAACTTCGCAATGTTGAATATGACCGCATTGACATGTCAGATCCAAAAGCAAAAATGCCTTTGTGCGATGTTGGTGTTTGCATCAATGCCATTCTTACCGATTCATTGAAAAAAAGAAATGTGTTCTTTACCAACTTAAAAAAGTGCATAAAAAAGAATGGTCATCTTATTTTAGTAATTCCATCCCTCGAGTCGTCAATGCTCACTTCCATTATTCGTATGCGGTGGAATCCTGATAAAGACGCAAACGGGGTTATTAAAAAAAACAAAAGCAGTTTTCAACTAAAAAATATACTCCAGGGCAACGCAGAAATTGATAACGTTCCCACAAAACACTACCTGAAAGAAGAATTGCAGCTATTACTAGGTAAGGAAGGATTTAAAACGGGAGATTTTCAAAAAATAGAATACAACTGGAACACCGAATTTTTAAACCCACCAAAGTGGTTAACAGAACCAAAGCCATGGGATTGGATGGTAATGGCAAAAAAATTGTAGTTTATAGTAACTAGTCAATAGTTGATAGTTTAGACTCAACCCATTAAGATCTAACGACTAATGACTACCGACTCCGGACTATCGACCTGGAGCAGTTTCCCCCACGTGTGGAAAATTTTACGGCTCTTAGTTCGTTATTAAAAGGGATTTTTATAAAACCCAATGCCGCCAATGGAAACCACAAAAGAGTTATCCGCACTGTTTACACTTATCGATGATCCCGATGAAGAGGTCTTCGGGGCCGTATCAGAAAAAATAATTGACTACGGAAAGAATATCATTCCCAGCCTTGAACATTTATGGGAAACCATACCAGATGAAAATGTTCAGCAGCGTATCGAACTTCTCATTCATCGTCTTCATTATCGGGATCTAAGCGAGGACTTCAGGCAATGGAGTGTCTCCGGTCATCATGACCTGATGCTTGGCGCATTATTAGTTTGCAAATTTCAATATCCTGATCTTACCACCTCTCCCGTTTTGCAGGAAATCGAAAAGATCCGTCGCAACATCTGGCTTGAATTAAACAATTACCTGACGCCTCTTGAACAAATCAACATTGTCACCAGCATTCTTTACAGTTATTATGGGTTAAAAGGTGGTGAAGTCAATTACCAGGAAACAAATGAGTTCTTAATTCACAAGACGCTGGAAGCAAAAAGAGGAAACCAGGTAAGCAACGGTATCCTTTATCTGGTGCTGGCTGAATTACTCGACATACCTGTGAAAGCAATATCAATTCCGAGACAATTTGTGCTGGCATATTTCAAACCCGGTTACAGTGATGAGAATTTGGAAAATCCCCAGGAAAAAATTGAATTTTATATTGACCCTACCAGCGGGCAGGTATTCACACATAAAGATGTCGCCAGCTATTTTAAAAGAATTTCGACGGATGCAAATCCTTCATTTTTTAAACCGCAAAACAATCGTGCTGTTATCCGTCACCTGATTGAAGAAAGCAGTAAATGTTTTACTGCTGAAAAGGAATTGTACAAACAAAAAGAATTACAGGATTTGGCTAACTTACTGGACTAAATGAACAATATGCCCGCTATTTCCTGGAATGATTTTGAAAAGATCGATATCCGTTGTGGTACAATTATCGAAGTAAAAGATTTTCCAAAAGCCAGGAAACCTTCTTACCAGTTTCAAATAGATTTTGGCGCAGAATTAGGGATCAAAAGATCTTCCGCACAGGTTACCCACCATTATACAAAAGAAGAACTACATAATAAGCAGGTGATCGCTGTTATAAATTTTCCTCCCAAGCAAATAGCCGATTTCTTTAGTGAATGTCTTGTCCTCGGCATCTATGATGAAAACAATGATGTAATTTTATTGCAACCCGAAAGGGCTGTCAAAAATGGACAACGCATCGGATAAAATACAGGATACTGTTTTTACTACTTATTATCACTCACCTGTCGGTTTGCTTAAAATTTCAGGGACTGAACATTTTATCAGCGAAGTTTCATTTTTTGATAAAACTCAGAAACCGGCCAGCAAAACCAAGAACATGCCTCAACTGGTGATTCAATGCATTGAGCAACTGATCCAGTATTTCCAGGGTGAAAGAAGGGTGTTTGAATTACCAATACACCAACCCGGTTCTGAATTTCAGCAAGAGGTTTGGAGTGAGTTAATGACAATTCCTTTTGGAAAAACGATCAGTTACCTTGAGCTGGCAAGAAGGATCGGTGACCTGAAAGCCACGCGGGCTGTTGCCAATGCCAATGGGAAAAACAATGTTGCTATTATTGTACCGTGTCATCGCGTGATAGGCTCAAATCGTGAACTGGTTGGTTATGGTGGAGGCTTATGGAGAAAAAAATGGTTATTGGAACATGAAGCCAAAGTGGCGCACGGGGTACAAACTCTTTTTTAAGGACAATCTTTTCTTGCAAGCGTGTCTGCTGGTGAAGCCATTCTTTGCCTGATTCCAGTCTGTTCCCGACATATCTCTCAAATAAATGCAAATTGATTCAGCAGGATCTCACCCTGGGAAGCAGCCTGCCTTTCATCACTTCATTGATTCACTTGTAAAGCCAAGTGGTAGTAAATAGCTCGCTTTTTCAACAACATAAACCTTTCCTTCAAAACCGGCAAGAATCAATTTAATTGGTTTGCCTACGCGTAGCTCGTATTCCTGTAAATATTGCCGGCACATGCCGCAAGGTGCAATTGGCTGGTTGCTGTTGCCATTATCGCTCTGGTAACTCACTGCCATCGTCTCGATGGCAATGCCCGGGTATAATGCCGATGCCGAAGCAAGTAATGTTCGTTCGGCACAAAGCCCTACCGGGTAGGAAGCATTTTCCTGGTTAGTTCCGACTACAATTTCGCCATTAACCAATTTAGCTGCTGCACCTACATAAAAATTGGAATAAGGAGCATACGCCTGTTTGGTCACTTCCCTGGCTTCATTCAATAGCCATGCATCTTCTTTTGGCAGCTCATTGATATCCTCATAGACTTTGTAACTGATCTCTATCTTACTTTCCTTCATGGTGATAAGATACTGTATTTATATAAAACAACAAATCCCGTCTGGCCTTAGACGAGACGGGATGATCAGGTTATTTAACAAGCCTGAAGAGCCTGTCCCATCGCGGACCTTTTTCCCAGCTGAACCAGATCAGCCACGCTTTGCCAACGACCCTGTCTTCAGGCACGAACCCCCAGTAGCGGGAATCCTGCGAATCCTGCCTGTTATCGCCCATCATCCAGTAATAATCCATTTTGAAAGTGTAAGACGTGACTTCGGCGCCGTTAAGAAAAAACTTTCCATCCTTCATATAAAAATCATTCCTCTCATAGGTACGGATCACTCTTTCATAGATCGCAAAAGTATCTTTTGTCAGATTGAGTGTTTCTCCTTTCTTAGGTACCCATACTGGTCCGAAATTATCCCTGGACCAGCGATGAACAGTATCGTAAGGGAAAGTTTCCCCACCGCCACCATAGTATTCGTAGTCAACTTTAATATCCTGTATCAATCCCGCTTTCTGCATTTTCTCCTTCCCCGCGGCTGTGAGCAACATGTGGTATTGATTCTTCACATTGGTAAATTGGTAATCATTCTTTGCTCCATCAACATTATATTCACTTTTCATCACGTCAGGATCTAGCTGCACATTGTCCTTTATCGTAACAATGTAATGCATCTGGGCATGTGGCGGCATGGCCTGGCGTTGATCGTTGATGTAAACAATATTATCTTTCACTGCAACGCGATCTCCTGCAATGGCAACACATCTTTTTACATAGTTATCAGTTTTATCAACCGGGTGAACAGCTATGGGAAATTCGGAAGGATTTTCCAAAATATACTTATCATCGGCACTGCCTTTTTCAGCCCTTCGCTTTATATCATAATAAGGCTGCGCCGATTCAAAATTTTTCTTGTGGATCACCGTATCACCGGCCGGAAAATTAAAGACGACTGCATCTCCTCTTTTTACTGGTCTTGCCCACCAGCGGATATAGGGCAGCGTGATCATTTGGCTATATGATTTGCTTCCTAACCCGGGGATATAATTATGAATAAAGGGAATTGATAATGGAGTATTGGGTACTCTTGGACCATAGCTGATTTTACTTACAAAGAGAAAATCATTTACAAGCAATGATTTCTCCATTGACCCTGTAGGGATCGTATACGCTTCAAAAATAAAAAGGCGAATAAGTGTTGCTGCGACGATCGCAAACACTGCCGCATCAATCCATTCACGTGCTCCCGATTTACGGTGTTTTCTTGCCGCTTCAGCACCAATGAATTTTGTGTCGTTTCTATGTGCGATATAGGGGAAGTAAAAAGGAGCAAGCAGCGACGCCCCTGCATGATGCAAAAAAGAAAACTTGCCAAATACCTTTGCAAACTCGATGAATATTCCCATGCTGATGAACCAGCCACCTACAGGTATCAATTGCCAGAACACCCAATGTTTTGGCCGCTTTGCAATTTCCTGCATCACCCATGTGTTATAAAAGGGAACAAATGCTTTCCAGGCTGGCACACCGGCCTTCTCAAATAATTTATAAAAACCAAATGAAGGAAGAAAGACAATAAGTGTTCCGATCAGGTAGATAATAAGAAGGTGCTCTAAAGGCATTCAAAAAAATTTAATGCGGACAAAGATAGTGTTTGCGATCTAATTCATTCCGGATCGGTATTGACAGGCGGCAGCCGGAGTTTATAAGTCTTACAAAAGAAATGTTAAGGATGAGCCGATAGCTATCCGGTTTATTTTGGAACCACATACGCTTTTATATCCTCTACGGAGATCGATTTACCTGAAAGAATGATCAATCGCTCCACCACATTCCGTAGTTCGCGGATATTACCTGTCCAGTTGTATTCCTGTAATAACCTGATCGCATCGTCGTCAATGCCTTTCTTAGCGACTCCATATTCATTGCATATATCAGCTAAAAACCGCTCAACAAGTAAAGGAATATCATCTCTTCTTTCATTAAGTGAAGGCACATGTATAAGGATAACACTTAACCGGTGATAAAGGTCAAGACGAAAACGTTTTTCTTCTACTTCTTTCAAAAGATCTTTATTCGTCGCAGCGATCACTCTTACATCCACCGTGATGTCTTTATCTGCTCCTACCCTTGTTATTTTTCCTTCCTGCAGTGCACGCAAAACTTTGGCCTGCGCATTCAAGCTCATGTCCCCGATCTCATCAAGAAACAATGTGCCTCCATTCGCCTGCTCAAACTTTCCAATACGCTGCTTGATTGCAGAAGTAAAGGAACCTTTTTCATGACCAAATAATTCACTTTCGATGAGCTCGCTTGGGATCGCCGCACAATTCACTTCTACTAATTGACCGTTTGCACGACTGCTTCTTTCATGTACCCACCGTGCCACCAGTTCTTTTCCTACTCCATTTTCACCGGTGATCAGTATGCGTGCTTCTGTTGGAGCTACTTTTTCTATCGTGTCTTTGATCTTCTTGATCGGCGCCGATTCGCCGATCATTTCCTGCACCTTATACACCTTTCGCTTCAGCACTTTTGTTTCAGTGGCCAAAGAACTTCTGTCCATCGCATTGCGGATAGTGATCAGCATCCTGTTCAGATCGGGCGGCTTCGATATATAGTCAAATGCACCCTTCTTTACTGCATCCACGGCCGTCTCAATATTACCATGTCCCGAGATCATGATCACGGGAATGTCGCTGTTTGATTCAGTTGCTTTTTGTAAAAATTCAATCCCGTCAAGCTTTGGCATCTTGATATCGCAAAGCACTACGTCGTAAGATTTTTCTTTGAATTTTTTCAGTCCTTCCTCCCCGTCACCCGCTTCATCTGTTTTATAGCCTTCAGCCGACAGGATCTCGGTCAGGGCTTTGCGGATCGCCTTTTCGTCATCAATAATTAATATCTCGGCCATAGTGTATGATTATCAAATGGCGTGAAAGTAATTCAATTCATTAACATCTTAAAAAATCATTAACAGGATAGGTGTATGGAAAAAGATCGGGGTTGTTTCCCAATAAAAAACCACAACCATGCCAGCCTGGTATCATTTATTTACAGCATTATTATTTGTGACAAATTCCTGTACAGATACAAAAAAAGACGCTGCATTAATACACCCGGATCCGCCCGTACAAATGATCGGGGAAACGATAAGGGGAATTTCTTTACCACAGGGTTTCAATTATGTGGAGATGGATGATACTGCATATGCTGATTGGCTACTTGATCTCGCATTAAAAAAAAGTAAAGCGGTTTACCTCTACAATGGAAAGTTAAAGCCCGATCAAAATGTACAGCACAGCGTACTCGACATTGATATCGGGATTAAGGATCTTGTCCAGTGCGCAGACGCGGTGATGAAATTAAGGGCCGACTTTCTCTTTGAAAAACACCGGTACAGTGATGTGAATTTTGTAACCACATCAGGTGATAGTGTAAGTTTTCAACGCTGGTTAAAAGGAATTCGTTGGAAAGAACAAGATCCGGGGCTCATCTCATTTCAAGTAACTGAACGTATGACTGACATCCGTAGTGAATACAATCGTTTTATGGAAATGGTCTATTCTTATTGTGGTTCCTATTCTTTATCCAAGGAATTGAAGCCCGTATCGGATATTCACTCAATTCAACCAGGTGATGTTTTTATCAAAGGGGGGTTCCCCGGTCATGCCGTTACAGTGATGGCCGTAGCTGTGAACGCAAAAAGTGAACGCATATTTCTACTGTCGCAGGGCTATATGCCGGCACAGGATCTTCATATCTTAAAAAATTACAGCAAGCCTGAGTTAAGCCCATGGTATCACCTAAAAGACATTTACCCCTTGAACACTCCTCAGTGGGAATTTGAAGCTGGAAGTCTGAAAAGATGGTAATGACACCAAGCGCAGGAGATAGCTTTCTCCCGCCAGGTGAGACCCGCAATAATAAAGGCCGGGTAGAAACCCAGCCTCGTTGTAAAATCCAATATCCTATGAAAAACCGAGGCGAAGATGCATATAAAAACTCAAATCGTTGCAACTGTTGCTAACTTTTTTAAAAAATAAATAATGTTTACATACAATAAAAAATCCTGCATTTATTGAAAAAAATGCAGGATCAAAGCCTTATTGAACAGGAAATTATTTTTTCAGGTACATCACCTCCTTTACCAGCTTCACTGTGCGGGGAACATCCGGTAATGCAGCAGCCACGAGGTTAGGTGCATAGTGTAAAGGAGCATCAGCAGCGGTGATACGACGAATCGGTGCATCTAAATAATCGAAACCGTCTTTTTGTATGTTATAAGTTATTTCAGAAGATATAGAGCCAAATGGCCATTGCTCCTCAACAATAACCAGTCGATTTGTTTTCTTAACAGATTCAAGGATTGTTTTAAGATCAAGCGGGCGAACAGTACGAAGATCTATGACCTCAGCACTGATATCTTCCTTTTCTAATTCAGCCGCCGCTGCCAGAGCCACTTTCATCATCTTGTTAAACGATACAATTGTAACATCACGACCAGTCTTTTTTATATCCGCTTTCCCCAATTCAATATAATATTCCTCTTCCGGCACTTCACTTTTATCACCGTACATTATTTCGCTTTCCATGAAGATAACCGGGTCTTCTTCGTAACGAATAGACTGTTTTAGCAATCCTTTCGCATCATATCCATTGCTCGGAGATACAACCTTGATACCGGGAATATTTGCGTACATAGCTTCAAAAGCCGTGGAATGCTGAGCGCCTAATTGACCTGCTGATCCATTGCCACCTCTAAACACGATCGGGCAACTCACCTGGCCACCACTCATTGCCAGCATTTTAGAAGCTGTGTTTAAAATTTGATCCAAAGCCAAAACTGCAAAATTCCAGGTCATAAATTCAACAATGGGACGCAATCCATTCTGGGCCGCACCAACGCCGACCGCCGTGAAGCCTAACTCAGAAATCGGCGTATCGATCACTCTTTTTGGTCCGAATTCAGCCAGCATTCCCTGGCTAACTTTATAAGCTCCGTTATACTCGGCAACTTCCTCTCCCATCAGGAAAACCCTCTCGTCACGCCTCATCTCCTCGGTCATTGCTTCCCGCAATGCTTCACGATATGCAATTGATCTTGCCATGGAATTTTTGTTTGAATCCCGCTTTGCGGGACAGGCGGCAAAAATAAGCGAGCATTTTAAAATAACCTAAAGGGAATGCACTGCCTTGATAAATGAATCAAGCTTACCATGATCAAGCCTTCCTTCAGTTCTTACCCCGCTGCATACGTCAACACCGAACGGTTGTACTTTTTGAATTGCTTCACGGATGTTTCCGGCATGCAAACCGCCCGCAAGAAATACCGGAACTTTGACAGATTTAACTATGTCCCGACTGATTTCCCAGTTATGGATATTACCCGTACCGCCCAATGTTTTAGTTGATGCTTTCGGATTACCACTGTCCAGTAATAACGCATCAACACTTGGAGCGACGCGTATTGCTTCTTCGACACTCTTATCATCGATAACATGAATAACCTGCACGATCTTTAAATGGGGTAAAGCAGTCCTGATATCGTCATAAGTTCCCGTTGTTAATTCATCAACGATCTGAACTGTGTTTGTATCCACTCTTTTTACGTGATAAATGATCTCTGCTGAAGATTGTTCACATGTTAAGAGGAAGGAAGCTATCGGTGGATGAATCGTTCTTACAATTTCAGAAATAAGCCAATCGGGGATCGGGCCTGGTCCACTTGGCATTCTGCCGACAAGTCCTAAAGCATCGGCGCCATGAGCGATCGCCAACGTTGCTTCGTGCAATGATGAAATACAACAGATTTTTATTCTTATGCGCATGCTGGTGATAAAAATAATCAATTTGCAGGCAGGTCCATAAAATTACGAGGGCAACATAGTAAAATACACAAATGAAAATAGTGTGAATCACACATGCGTATTTACTATTGTGTAAAGAAGTTATATCTTCTAGTTTTACGAGTCCAAACTATATAAAAAAGCCAACAAAAAAATCCACTATGAAAGCAATTTTACTTTGCTGCCTTTCAATTTTTACAATCTTGAATTTAACGGCGCAACAATCCAAAGGTCCCAAATCAGGGGGTGGCTTTTCTAATGAAATACTTCCTGGTTCTAACAGGTCATGGGTAGACGTTGAAAACGTAGAAGGCAGTGATGATCTGTATAGCGATTTCAGCAATTTGAATATTGCTTCTAATAGCTTTACTGATTACATCCATGTAAATAAATTTTTGCTCGATATTCCGCTTGATGCCATTATTACCGGTATCCAGGTAGATGTGGAGCGCTCTGATCCCAATCAGAATACTGCTGACTACAGCATAAGAATATTAAAGTATGATTTAATTACGGGTGATGAAAAATCAACAGGTGAGACCTACCCTGCTACTGATACTTACAGCACCTTTGGTGGCAACGGTGATCTTTGGGGCGAGGTATGGACACCTGATATGATCAATGACAATGGTTTTGGTATTGCGATCGCCGCTCAACGAATTGACGGCAGCTCAGGTCAGACGGATGGAAGGATCGATGATATCACCATTACGATATTTTACGATCAGGCTTTTACCCTGCCTGTTTCTTTGCTTAATTTCTCGGCAAAGAAAAATAACAAATCGATCGATCTAATGTGGGTGACAGAAGCTGAGTCAAACATGAGTCATTACGAACTTCAGCGATCATTCGACGGAAGAAACTTTGCAAACCTTCAAACAATTCAAAGCAGGAATAGCGTTAACAAAATGAATTATTCGTACAGTGACAACAATCCTGTTAACGGCATCGCTTATTACCGGCTGAAAATGGCTGAAATTGATGGTAGAATTTCCTACTCTAAGATTGTTACAGTTCAGTTTGCAACAGGCAACTCCGTTACAGTTTATCCGACACTGTGGAAAAAAGGAACAAAACTGAATATAAGTAACCCTAATAATGAAAAGCTGTCCGTTTATTTCTTTACGACGTCTGGTCAGCACATCGGTAGTGCAACAACTATCAGCGCTTCATTACCTACAGATGCATTAAATAAACAAAAAGGAATTATCTATTTCAGGATCATTAGTGCAGAAGGCCAACAGCTATCAAAAGGAAGCGTGGTTGTAGATTAATGGTTACAACGTTTTCATCAGCAGCCAGTCTCTTTGCACATCATCACCGAGAAGAAAATTGTGCTCATTAAATTTTTCAAACCCCCACTTTGTGTAAAAAGCAATAGCCCGGGGGTTTTTCTCCCATACACCCAGCCATACGATCTCTTTCTTTAGTTCTTTAGCGATAAAAATACATTGACGCATAAGTTGCTGCCCTACCCCGGTGCCTATATACGTGTTGACGGCATAGATCCTGGCGATCTCAAGTGAATCTTTATCGTTGAATTCGGGAAACTTCCGTCCTTCTTTCATGGCTGCATAACCAACGGCCGAATCACCGTCAAAGGCCAGCAAAAAAATGTTTCCCCGCTCTGCCACCTCCTTTATTAGCTTCTCACGTGAAAACTGCCCATTCATGAATTTGTCCATATTCTCCTTTGTGTTTACATGTCCAAAGGTTTGGTAAAATGTCTTGCGGCTAAGATCAGCTATCAGTTCTGCGTCATCAGCGGTTGCGTACCGTATGGTTATTTCTGGCATGTGCGCAAACTAAGTAAACAATGGAAAAGAAATAAAAAAAACTGTCTCGCCCGGGGCGAGACAATTTTTCATCATGGAGTATATATGAAGAACTACTGGGTCAGTACAAAGAATTTTCTCCCGCCCCAGAGTGATTGCTTTTATTAAGCTGTGTTTTCATGGCATGATAAAAAACAATAATGATGCCGGTTGAAAAAAATGTTGAAAACTAATCTGTGTTTGACCTGGATCTGTTTATTCAGAAGTCGAAGCCAGGTGCCTGCCATAGCAGCACTTCGGCAACTATCCTGCGAGGCCGTACAGTAATGCGGTCGGGGACAAACTAAAATTAAACCCTGTTTCAAGAACCTGTGCTGTGACCGGCACTTTGCCTTTTAAAACTGCAAAAAAGAAAATTCTGTGTTGTGTTGAATGGAGTGATATGATCCTCCGTAATACATTTGATTTTCTCAAATCCATCAGACAATTCTTTTTGCAGCTCAGACTCTCCGTATTTTTTAATTGGTAAGCCACTGCATTTATCAGGTCCGGTTTCCGAGAACGTACCAATTGTAAGGTACCTTCTTACAGTTTTTCTTGCGCAGTCTAAATATTTATTGATCTCCGCGGTTGAAGTAAGAAAATGAAATGTTGCCCTGTCATGCCAGACATCATACTTTTGTGAAGGCTCATATTCAGTAATATCGGCTGCTATCCATTTTACTTTCGCCGCGTCTTTACCCAATCTTGCCTTCGCCCTATTTAATGCTATTTCAGAAATATCCAGGACAGTCATGTTGCTATAACCTTCTTTCACTAAAAAGTCTACGAGGTTACTGTTTCCCCCACCAATATCAATAATACTCGCATTCTTCGGTAACCGGCAACTATGAATAAAATCAAGTGAGGTTTTTGGAAAATCCTGGGTCCAACTCAGTTCGGCTGGTTGTTTTGAATCATACACATTTTCCCAGTGTTGTTTCCTGTTCTTAGTCATACAATTTATTTTTGCCGACAAGTTGGCTGTCAAATTCAGCGGCAAAACAAATGCATCGGCAATTTCGAAGGTAAAGAACTTGGCAGGGTTGCTGTGTGACGCTAGTCACCTCCGGTGACAGATGGTAAATAAAAAGGGGTGATAGAAATCACCCCCGATCCAAAGATTAGAAGTATCCTTTTAACTTCAATTAATCACCAGCTTTTCAATGATTTCCTTGTTGGCTCTTATCAATTTCAAATAGTAGATTCCTTTTGCAGGTTTAAAAGAAAGCCGGATCGTGTTTTCCATCCCACCTTTTAATTTTAAGTTCCCTTTTAGAATGGCACTTCCGGCCTGGTTATATAATACATAAGCAGTCGATTCTTTGTCTTCCACCTGGCTCCGGATAATGATCTCATCAGCAGCGGGGTTTAAAACCTGGATATGCTTATGCAGGTATGAACTTTCAAATACAGACGCAATTTTTGAAAACTTGCTTCTTCCATCCTTGTCAACACAGCGAATGCGGTAATAGGCAATTCCGTCATGGCTGGAAAAATCCTTGTAAGTATATTCCTGCGCAGTAAACCTGTTCAGGGTAGGTATTTTGCCCAGTAAGAAGAACTGTACCCCATTACGGCTCCGTTCGATTTCAAAATGATCGGTATTTGCTTCTTCGGCAGTTACCCATTTAAGATCAACATACCCTTCTTTTCTCTGAGCAGTAAAGCTTAAGAATTTCAGTGGAAGAGGAAATGATTTGCTGGCAATAGCAAAATAACCAAATGATGAAACAGTGTTAGAGGCAATATCACCCGTTGTTGCAACATCGCCAGTTGCCGTACCGCCCTGGTCAGTCCAGCCGGAGCCATCAAAATATGAAGCGGCCATGCCGCTCAGGAGATAAGCGGGAAAAGTAACCTTGCTGTTATCCCAATAAAGGTGTACAGCTGCCGTGCCGCCGGAGACCTTATTTACTTCCCAGAACTCATACACATCAATTGACAGCAATGGATACTGCAATTGACTTGTATTGGGTGTTGGTGCATTATACCTGGCATTGAACTCTGAACTTACTGAGAGGTTCTCAATGGCAACAGGCCGCAGATAAGTGTCATTGCCAACCGGGAAAGTAAAATTCGTATTACCCATCTTTTTTACCCAACCGTTTACATGACTGGCGTCACCGGCTCCTGAATAAGATGAACCGGCTTCATAAATAAGGAAATTAGGCGTGGATGAGGTAGTGATCACACCATTGATAAATGTGTGGGTGCCTGAAATGCTTATGTCGCTATGTAATGCAATGCCGCTGCTGTTGTTCGAGACCAGGTCGTAGGTTTTAAATGGTTGACCGCCGCTTACCGTTTGTATGGAGCTTCCACTCAAATATAATCTTCCTGTACCCACACTCATCGATGCCTGGGCATTTTCAAGATGACTCAATAGGTATAGTTGCCCGTTGTTTGTTAATGCCCCTGAAGATGTATTTGTAAAATTCCCTGACACGTATAAAGTATCTGCAGGGGTATTCAGCTGTAGTAGGCCACTGTTATATAAATTGGTCTGAGCATTCAGTCCCAAAGCAACCGAACACAACACCTGCAATAAAAAGATCTTAGTTTTCATCTGGTAAAGGTTTGGAAGCGATCATTTTTTTTTACTGAGTTTATAAACCTCTTTCCTGAGCCGCTCTATCTGTTGTTGTTGTTCCTGTATTGCTTTTACCAGTACTGGTATTATCTCAATATAGTTAACAGCCAGGTTTTCTTTAGTCTCATCTCCTGCCACTGCTTCCGGAATGATCTGTTTAAGCTCCTGTGCCAGGAAGCCGATCTTTTTCACTTCTTCATAATTATCAATCCAATCGTATTGGACCGGATGCATTTTCATAACAGCAGGTAGACCATAATTAAGATTTGCAATATTCTTTTTTAGCCGCGCATCAGAAACATTCAAAATATTATTTGAATAAACCGTTTTCCATCTATACGAGCTGGAACCAAGATCATACGTATTGCTTGTGGCCGGTAAAATGTCGCTTGCCACCTTTGCCGTCATAACAAAGCCACTGCTGTTTAGCCTGAATTTTTCATTGCCCGGTGCATCGCCCCCGGTAAAAAAAATTATTGATTTTGAAGTACTGGCATTGCCAATCACAAAGTCTTCGCCTTTGCTGTATAAGTAAGCGTTGTTTGCCCCATTCAAAAGACTTGATGTACCATTGTTATAATTGCTGGAGTTTATTCCCAGGTCCACATAATTCGAGGTTTCGGTTCCATTGTCTGCGGTGGCAACGATATCAGTACTTGACCCACCCCCATTACTTGTGTTTTGAATATTGAATTGTACATAGCTGTTGGTGTTGCCTCTGGCATAGATAAGATTCATGTAGTCGTTTGACGAAGTACCCCCGTCAACAAGCAACCTTTCGGGATTTGTACTGTTGAATGAGCTCGCTCCGATCCCAAGACTACCACTGGCGGTCAACCTCATTTTCTCAGTATTGTTTGTTATAAATGGAAGTGAGTAATTGGTTGTCGTTCCAAGATTTTGCAGTGAACTTACATTATTGCCACCAAGTATCCACGCTGTGCCAGTTCCGCTTCCCGGAAGTGTTTCTGACATTGCATACCAGTTGCTTCCGTTACTGATCAGGGTCACCGTTTTATTCGCCTGCGATAAAGCCCATGAACTGAGACCGTCAATCGTCTGCGACAAGGTCGTTGCGATGGTCAATACAGAAGCGTTGGAGCTTACATTTTTTATAACATAGGCCCTGCCCGTAATAGTCGTTGCATCCGGCAGTGTAAGTGTCGCGGCTGCCGTACCGGTGAAAACTAAGTGGTAATCAGAAGTACCCGCTGCTGTGCTTGCTGCAAAGGACCGCAGGTTGTTTGACATCGAACCCCTGACATCAAGGGTAGAGTTCGGACTGGTAGTGCCCACACCCACCTGGGCATTTACACAGCAGGCAAGTGCTGTGATCAAAGAAATTAATGCTAGGATCTTCATAAGTTTGGATTTTTGAATACAGCACTAAGTAACGATCTAAGCAGGAGACTTTAGAAACTCTGAGTCATTTAAAATCGAAACTCAGTATTTCACTTTTTATATCTAATCGTATTTTCTTACTTGCCAAAATGATCCTGAGATCACTTTTGAAAGTTTATATTATAGAAGACCCCTGCAACAATGTTCATTTGACGGCTAAACGGTTCAAATAGGTAAACCGGAAAGGTCCATTGCCCGAGTGAACAGCCTAAAACAAATCCTTTATTCAGATCACAATACTGTTTATAAGCGACATCTCCCTGTAAAGAAAAGCCGCCAAAGAATTTGTCAGAAAATAGTATACCTGACTCTGCCCACGCATAGAAAAAGTTCTCGTTTTTATGCCGGGGCGAAATAAAATATTCCAGTTCTGTGGAAATATAGAACCTGTTCAATTCCATTTCCTGGTCCAGGTTTAAGTTAATGCCTTTGACGGAACCGATGGTGAACCCGATCATTGGCCTGATAGCTGCATTGAATTTATCATTGCCAAAGGAAAAAGGCCTACCCGCATTGAGAGAAAAAACTCCTGGGGCATTAAAACCATGTTCAATTTCTGCGATGAAGCGGGAATGCGCAATAAAAATAACTGTTGAGTTCTCGATCGGTTGCGTAGCGGTGTATGAAAAATAATGCTCCACACCGATCTTTTGTCCAAACAAATTACACAGCATCACCGTACTGATGATCATTAGCAAATTCTTTTTCATTTACGATTACAATTGATTCGGTATTTTTCATTTTCTTAAGTAAAAGGATCTGTTTTTTGAACGGGTTCCAATAGAAAATCAGTCTTTCAATTGGTTTCCATAATATCACCCAGCTGAAAACATCCAATGCATTGCTAAAAACAGAATGCGTGCGATGATCAATACCAAATAGCAGAGGAAATATTCCCTGCAGTATAATTATCGCCATGAAACTGACTACTAAAAATGCGTAGTTTCTCTTTCTAAAGTTTGCAAACTCCTGTTCTTTGCTGGTTCTTTTGATCTCCAAATGCCGGCGAATGGACATCAGGATCGGGTGGGTGAATTTTTGATCCGATT
>JAICPX010000676.1 GCA_025929635.1 Chitinophagaceae bacterium | reverse complement strand
GACTTCCTCATTGATGTATTTCCAGATATCAGCAGTAAATCGTTCAGAAAGTTGTTGTTGCGCTGTTGTGGCTTGCTGAAGCTGCTCATTGTAAGCTGATGAAAGGTCCAATCTCCCATTTTCGATAAGAACCCGTAGCGAATCAAGGCCTTCCTTACTCCTCATCATTTCTTTACTTAGCCGGGATTCAAGTTCAAGCTTTCCTTTAAACTGATCAAATACCTTTTGGTTGTAAAAATATGCCGTGCGTTCTTTTGGGTGGAGAAATATATAATACGTGCCCAAGCCAATTGCAAACAAAACACAAATGGTCAGGACATTAATTGCTACTCTCATTAATTTTAGTTGCCAGTTTGAATTGTTGTGGGTGGTCCCTGAAGGGGTTCAACAAAAATTGTATTTATAATTTTTTTCTTTTCCTGGCACCGTATAAAAACCATTTTTTTTGCGTTTGCGCCACATGCATCGGTTACATCCATCATCACATAGTAATCAGGAGCTTTATCTACTTCTACCATCGATGTTTTGCCAGGGTCCTCTAGCTTATCCTCTCTGGGCTGGTATAGGAAGTCAGTTTTTGTATCATTCATGATATACCACCGGATTGTATAGGGTCCTCTGCCATTGCTGATTTGTCCGTAATATTCCACCACGTTTCCCGCTTCTTCGTCACATTCCAGGGAAAGCGGATTTACAAAAATGTCGGCCGAAATTTCGCCTTTTTTTTCCGCTTCCTGTTTTATATACCACTGGTAGTCATTTCCGCTTTCATCTTTCAAAACACATAAATAATTAAAACCTTTTTCCAGCGGCGCCATGTTCTTCAAATTGATATTATAGTTATTCAAGCCGAAAATCTTATCAAGTTTAAAAAGCCCCACCAATTCAAGCTTCCAGTTGTAAAGCTTTAAGTCAATTTGCTTTTGAAGACCAAATTTGTCATTGTATTCAAGACTTAAGTAGTTATCATGAACGGCGTAAACGTCCGATTTATCTGATTGATTGACGTCGATGTAATACGGCACTTTTGGATTTATTTCAATGGGTAGCTGCGCGTGTGCCGGGAGGGCCAGCATAAAAAGTAAGGTAGCTTTTAATACACATGGTAAAATGAAGATGCGTATTCTTTTCATATGGTTATTTATTTTTAGCGGCCTTAGCCGAACTTAGGCCTAACCTGAAAACCCAGGGCGAAATCTGGTTATTGGAATAATTCTCGTTGTTAACTCGGTATAACAATGAAAAATTGACAGATACTACCCGGCTGATCGGTAGTAAAAAGCCCCCGCCCATCAAAATGCTATGTTTGAGTTTGCTGAAATATTCCGTTGAAAGCCCTCCCGGATCTGTAACATCCTCTACCTGCCCATAAGCGCGTTGAGAAAGGAATTCAAACTTTGCAAATGACCGATAGCCGATAAAGACATTCCATTTTTTGTTCTCCTCCTTAACAAGGACGTTAGGCCCCACTCCCATCGAAAAATTTCCGTGGATGCGAAAACCCAACGACGGGGCTATTTGCAGGAGGTTCGCTTCCTTATGTTTCAGATAAGATACCACACCTTCGAAGTATGTCTTGTCCCAAAATTTCGGCTTCTTTTTAGCAATGACAGATTCTACACCTTGTTTTATCTCCTCTTCTTT
>JAICPX010000412.1 GCA_025929635.1 Chitinophagaceae bacterium | reverse complement strand
ATAAAGTGACAGCAATACAAAATACTCCATCACTGAATGTTTCTATACGGAGTGTTTCTTTTTGTAATTGTATTTCCGAGGTCCTGTTCATTTTTTGTTCAGCTTTTCAATTTCTGCCTGTAGTTTTTCTTTGATATCATCAGCATAGCCAATAAGTACCTGGCGAATGATCCCTTCTCTATCAATAACCAGATGGGTTGGAAACTTTTCAATTTTCATTGTGGTCATAAAATCAATAGATGAAGGAATAATGCTGTAGTCAAAAGAATATTTCGTCAGGAATTTCCTGATTTGACTTTCGCTTTCAGGAGCAGGAGCAAGAAAAACCACCCCGGTATTTTTATTCTCTTCAACCAGCTTATTCAAATGAGGCATTTCCTGAATGCATGGCTTGCACGAGGTGAACCAGAAGTTAATAACAAGCACTTTTCCTTTCAGTTCTTTTGAACTCCATCTCTTATTATTAAGATCAGTAAGATTAAATTCATTTACAGGCTTATTGAGCAGGCTGTTTCTAAAGACACCGATTTTTGCCTGCAGCCCTGCTCTTTCATCAGTGCCGGCTGGAATGATCGTGATGATCTTTCTTCCATTTATATTTTCCTGCCTGGTGGAAAATACCCCTTTCATGAATTCATTCACTTCCTCTTTTGTCAAAACTTTGCCTTCCTGGTTCTTAAAAATGAGACTAGTATCACTTAAAGACAAAACCTGACTGTGTCCCGTTATGGACAAGGTCATTACCAAAAGACCAATAAATATGACGCTCGGTATCATTTCAAGTCACTTAAATTTTTGTAAAACTAAATAGCGGTCAGATGTTGACATGTAAACAATTTGACATTCTGAACGAAACGTCGGGCAATAATATTTGTCTCATCAGTCAACCAAACGACACGATATTGCTTACAAATGAATTCATTTTGTAGCGAAACATTCTATTATGACAAATCATTACGACATAATTATCATCGGTACAGGCAGTGGTGGCAGTACAATGGCTTATAAACTTGCACCAACGGGAAAAAGAATTCTCATCCTTGAACGTGGAGGCTTTATACCGAAGGAAAAAGAAAACTGGGACCCCCATGAAGTAGTGACCAATGGCCGCTACCGTCCGAAAGAAGATTGGTATGACAAAGATGATAAACCGTTCAAGCCTTTTATACATTATAATGTTGGCGGCAATAGTAAAATGTATGGCGCTGCATTGTTTCGTTTTCGTGAATCTGATTTTGAAGAAGTAAAACATTATGGTGGTATATCGCCACAGTGGCCCTTGAAATATGATGCATATGAAAACTACTATGAGCAGGCGGAAAAATTATACAGTGTCCATGGTAAACGTGGTGCAGATCCGAGCGAACCGTATGCAAATGCTGAATACCCGTTGCCACCGCTGGCTTATGAACCATTGATAAAAGATCTGGATGGAAAGATGAAGCAGATCGGTTTACGACCATTTCCATTACCGATGGGTGTAAAATTGCCACAGGATTACACGGCAACTGAGGCGCCGGTTGTCTTGGAAAATTTTGATGGTTTTCCGGATTTGACAGATAGCAAGGCAGATGGACAAGTGATGTGTTTGCGTCCTGCATTAAAGAATAAGAACGTGACGTTGATGACACATGCTTATGCCGAAAGATTGCTGACTGATGCAAGTGGTGAAAGGGTAAGTGAAGTGTTGGTGCTTATTAATGGGGAGAAAATAAAATTCAGCGCTGATATATTTGTTGTGGCTTGCGGTGCCGTGAACAGTGCTGCTTTGTTTTTGCGGAGTGCGAATGAAATGCATCCTGCCGGCCTGGCTAATTCCTCTGACCAGGTAGGAAGAAACTTAATGCTTCATCACAATGGTTGTTTGGTAGCCTTTACCAGGAAGAAAAATGATTGTGTGTTTCAGAAGAGTTTAGGTATTGCAGATTTTTATCACGGTGCCGGTGACAGCGAATTTCCATTGGGTGAAATTCAACTGATGGGCCGCAATGACCCCGATACGATCAACTGGATGGGAGAAACTCTATTCCCGGGTAAATCGTATGCAGAGTTGAAGGAGATGAGTATTGATTTCTGGCTGACAGCCGAGGATCTGCCTTCACAAAATAACCGTGTTACCCTTCGTAATGATGGAACAATAAAAGTAAATTATACAAGAACGAACTACACCGCCTTTCTGAAATTAAAAGGCAAGCTGAAAGAAATTTTTGTAAAGCTTGGTGAACTTGATGCGGATTATAAAGATGTAAAATGGGGCGGTTATGATCTTGATGTAAGTGGAATGAGTCACCAGAATGGAACACTTCGGTTTGGTAACGATCCCAAAACATCGGTACTGGATCTGAATTGCAAAACACATGACCTGGAAAACGTATATGTAGTAGATGCAAGTTTCTTTCCAAGTTGCGGAGCATTTAATCCGGCATTGACAATAGCTGCAAATGCATTGAGAGTGGCAGATCATTTGATCAATGAAGTTCTTAAAATGGGTTCAGTTAGTAAGAAAGAAGTAATGGAGGTGGAATGTTTATGCAACAGTTAAGCAAGCCAAAAGCAGTTCTTTATCACCTTTATCCTGGAATTATTATTACAGTTTTTTTTGCTGTGCTCACGCCATTTTTCTTAAACTATCAATTGCCTCCGCAGTTCAGTATACTCATTACAATTGGGATTGTAGCCATACCACTGCTGCTATTCCATTTAAACAAAACAAAAAAAGATGAGCATAAGAACAAACTAAGGGAGGTTAACGGTTATCCTGGTAAATTGTCATTAGGAAAATTGATACTATACATTGCAGGACTTGTTGTCTTTATGTTTTTCATTTGGGGAGTTACCCAGCCTGTAAATGTCATAATTACACAAAAACTTTTTAGTTGGTTACCCGGTTGGTATACGGTGCAGGATTTTAATGGCTATAGCAGGCAGGCAATATTAATTACACTCGTTCTTAATTTATTGCTAAATGGATTTTTGGCACCAATCGTTGAAGAATACTATTTCCGAGGTTATTTGTTGCCACGCATGGCAGTATGGGGCAAGTGGGCATTTGTGGTGAATGCGGTCTTATTTTCATTCTATCATTTCTGGCAACCTAACGTTTACCTAACATTACTTATTGCGTTGCTCCCATTGTCATGGGCTGTTTGGAAAACGAAAGACCTGAGGGTTGGGATTTATACCCACTGTGCATTAAATATAATAGGGGCATTAGCATCGTTTGGCTTGCTCACGAACTAAAGTAAAGGTCAATGGAAGAGATTGCAAAAACGATAACGGTTTATATCAGTCACGGACTAGAGATAATTGCGGCTACCGTTATCGCAGCAGCATTGATAAGATTGGTTATAGAATATTTTCAATCTGTAATAAAAGTCAAAGGTGGTTTATCTGCAATGCAGGCAAGAGTACAATTTGGCAGCGCGGTTGCTGTTTCACTGGAATTATTATTAGGCGCAGATGTCCTTGCGACGGCTGTTGCGCCAACCTGGGATGAGATCGGGAAACTTGCTGCCATAGCTACCATACGTACCGTGTTGAATTACTTTTTGGAGAAAGAGTTGTCCAACGGGCTCCATTCGGAAAAGCATCCTGAATCTCCGGCTTAACGTCAATCAACCGACAGCCAGTTTTTTCATTGTTTTTTCTCTTTGTGTTATGAGAGTAATGCCCATACAGGTATTCACCGGGACGACAGGAATCGTGCAGATGAAAGCCGCTTTCAGGAAGAACTTGAAGCATTATATGCAGGAAGCATTGGGTCTTGCCATCTTCATGATCTCTGCTTGTTTTTTTAGTGCAATGTTATTTTCGGAAGGAAGTTCATGGTATAATGCAATTCCAGGTTTTACAGTAAAAAATATTCTGATGGGTATAGCCATGGGAAGCACCGCGCTCTTCATTTTTTATTCTCCATTCACCGCGCCGGGTGGCTCACAGATCAACCCTGCTGTTACACTTACTTTTTTACGTTTAGGTAGAATGTGTAAGTATGATGCCATGTTTTTTGTCATCTTTCAAATCATTGGAGGCACCGTTGCAGTCTTTATCATGCAATGGTTAATGGGCCACATCCTGACCAGTCCCCCAGTAAGTTCAGCAGTTACGGTTCCTGGTAAAAACGGCCTGTGGTGGGCATTGGTCATTGAATTGATTATCGCATTTATCACAATGAGTATGGTGTTGTTTACTTCCAATAACGAGACGCTGAAAAAGTATACAAGAGTATTTGCCGGGTGCCTGGTGTGTACCTGGGTGATTGTGGCGGGTCCGGTATCCGGGTTCGGGATGAACCCTGCCCGTTCGCTTGCCAGTGCTTTACCGGCTAATACCTGGACTGCATTCTGGATCT